>CADBND010000065.1 GCA_902795875.1 uncultured Erysipelotrichaceae bacterium | reverse complement strand
TCCCTTCGGAAGACTCAGCGCATGGGAAGTCGTCGGGAATCCCGGATCGATCTCCGGTGTCTGATCCCCTTCCGCGGCCGCGACATGGCCGATGCCCTCGACATTGACCTGCAGCACGACACGATCCTCTGCCGCCGGAACAGCCGGAACATCCTGTTCCGCACAGCCGCACAAGGCAGTCAGAAGCAATAAGACTGCGAGTAGTTTTTTCATTCATCTTCCTCCCGATCTTCTCATCCTGAAGATCCTTTTTATGTTTCCGTTCATGCTTACTTATGCATGTTCACGGTGAAAGACTGCATATCGCTGCGGATATTGGAAATGGAATGGGCGATGACTTCGTTCTTCTCGTTGTAGAAATCGCATTCCAGCAGAAAGACCGCCACGCCTTCCGGCACGTTCAAAGCCTTGCGTACCTTCGCTGAACCCTTGATGATCCGCAGGGACTGTTTCATCTTCTCCAGCTTGATGCCGTAGAACGAAAGGATGTCACGGAACGTGAAAACGGAAGAATTGATCGAATCCAGAGAAGGCAGGATCTTCTTCGGGATGAAGAATTCTTCGATCGAAGTCTCGGTCCCGTTCATCGAATGCATCTGCCGGATATAATAGATCTCATCCTCCAGCTCCAGACCGAAAAGATTGGCATACTTGTTGCCGGCTTCCCGTCCGGATTTCTGCAGCTCCTTGACGGAAACGCGCGTATCGTTGCGGAACGAATCTCCGACGAAACCCGCATGTTCCTCGATGGACAGCTCGTTCTTCTTGCCGATGACGAACACGCCCTTGCCCTGAACTCTCCTCAAAAGGCCTTCATTGACCAGAGCATCGACGGCATTGCGGATGGTGATCCTGTTGATCCCGAAGGTCTCTGCCAGCTTGTTCTCGGAAGGGATGGCCGTACCCGGCATATATTCGCCGTCTTCGATCTTGTTTCGGATGATCTCCCGCAGCTGCAGGTAGATCGGCATCTTGTAATCGGTCCTTGTCATATCAACTCTCCACCTCGGCAACGAAAACGAATTTATCGGAACGGATCAGCTGCTTATAAAACATGACCACTTCACCGTTCTGATCCAGGACGACACCGGACGCGTAAAACAGCGGTGTCCCGTTTTCGATCTCCAGGATCTCCGCCTCATCCTGCGTCGCATAGGTGACGTTGATGTGCTCGGTCCCCGAAGTCTGGTACGTATCGTAGTGTTCCTCGAAGATCGGTGCCATCAGAGTATCTTCGTTGTAATAATCGATGAAGCCCGGGTAGCGCTCCGCATCGATGTACGTCGTCTCGATCGTACAAGGCACGCCGTTGACCTTGCGGCACTTGACGATCTCATAGACCCTGGTCCCCAGCCTCACTTTGAGTTTCCTGGCGATCTGCTTGTTGGCCTCGATCTGTTCCATCGTCAGGATGTGCTTGCTTAAAGTGTTGCCCTGATCGACCAGATCGCGGACCATCGCCTCGACACCCGCCATATCCCGCGGGTATCTGGGCTCCGCCACATAGACGCCCTTGTTCAAAACGCGGTATAAGATCCCGTTCTCCACGAGCTCATCCACCGCCTGACGCAGCGTCGAACGGCTGACGCCCCAAAGATCGCACAGATCCTTTTCGCAGGGGATCCTGGTGTGCGGCTTAAGACGGTTGACCTTGATGAAATCCTCGAGCTTTTCGATGGCTTCCATGCCCGGCTGTACTTTTGTTACTGAAGTATTCATATTCCTTGTCGTCTCTTTTTCTGTCTTTTATTATAGTATTAAGGAATCATTTACAAAAGGTAACGATAATGAGAAAGATCACACTGAACGACTTCGCTGTCATGACGCCGTCCTATCAGCAGTATTCTTTTGACTATGTCCTGGATTCGATCCAGAAGATCGGACTTCACAACATCGATTTCTGGGGCGGCATCCCGCATTTCTACCGCTTCGACTATTCCGAAAACGAGGCGCAGGCCTATCTTAAGGAACTGCGGAAGAAAGCCGAAGACAAGGGGATGCGTTTCGTCATCTATACGCCGGAGACTTTGGCTTATCCCTACAGCATCGCCGATCCCAACAAGAAGACCGTGCAAAGGACCATCGACTTTTTCCGCATGTCGATGGACGATGCCCTGACGCTGGGGACCGACCGCCTGTTCATCAATACCGGTACCGGATTAAGGGATCTGCCTGTTGAAGAATCGATGGATATCTGCATCGCTTCGATCGCAAAGATCTGCGAGGATGCCGAAGCCAAAGGCATCACGATGATGCTGGAACAGTTACAGCCTTACGAATCCAATCTGTGCTATGACATCCATGGCATCAAGAAGATCATGGATGCCGTCGATTCGAAGAACCTGAAGATCTGCGTAGACCTGGTCGCCATGGATGTGGCCGGAGAAGACCTCAAGCTCTACTATCGGACATTCGGCGAAGAGAAGATCGGCTTCATCCACTTCTCCGATGCCCATCACGAGATCTGCGGTACCGGTGATCTTCCGTTGAAGGAATACATCGAAACGTTGGAAAAACATAATTATTCTTCGATCGTCGACCTGGAGATCAACGACTCCATCTACTGGTTTGATCCTCACGACGCCCACAAAAGAACGGTCGACTACCTCAAGACCTTCATCCCCGAAAACTAAAGAGTCCCGGAACGATCCGGGACCTTTTTATTCTGTTCCTTCGATGATGATGTTGACGGTCCTTTGCGAAGGTCCGTCGAATTCACAGAACCAGATGTCCTGCGCCGAACCTCTGATCATCTTTCCTTCGACGATCGGAAAATGACAGTGATTGCCGGTCAGCAGGGCTTTCAGATGTCCGGTCGGATTTCCTCCCGTGCTGCCGTAATCCTGCAGCATGTGGCAATGGGAGTAGGGGGCATCCTCCGGGATCAGACGCTTGAGGAAGACATCGACATCGCTCTGAAGGCACTCCAAAGATTCGTTGACGGTGATGCCGGTCGTCGTGTGCTTCGTCTCGACCGTGACCATGCCTTCCCGGATCCCGGAAGCGGCAACGGCTTTCTCCACATCGCCGGTGATGATGAAATACTGATTGTAGCGATCGGTCATGATCGCCAGGGGAATGATCCTGATCATCTAGCGCACCTCCGGATCATAATGCATGAATTCCACCGCGTTTCTTCCTTTGATCAGTTCGAGCGTCGATTCCCGAAGACCCAGTTCTTCGATCGCCTTGGACATCCGGATCATCTCAAAACGCGGATCATCGGTACCGAACATCACCTGGTGACGCAGACTGCGGTCGATCCAGGTCACCGGCACGTCTCTTGTCAGCATCTGTGTATAAAATTCCTTTGCGCTGTCAAAATACAAGGCACCGGTATCGGCATAGACATTGGGATACTTCAGCATCAGCATCGCCGTCTCCCTGACCCATGGCCAGCCGAAATGCGCCAGACAGATCCTGAGATCTTTCCTTCTTTCCGCCAGATCCTCAAAGTCCAGTGGGCGGCAATTCTTTGTCGTCGTATGCGGTTCAAAGGAAAGGCCCGCATGGAATAGGATCGGTTTGTCGTATTTCTCACAGACATCATAGATCTCATCCATGAAGCTATCATTAGGATGAAAGTTCTGTCTCGACGGATGAAGCTTCAATCCTTTGAGATCCAGAACGGAAAAGGCATATTCGAGTTTTTCGGCTGCTTTTTCATCGTGGGGGTCGACACTTGCAAAACCGATGAAGCGATCCGGTGCCATGTCGACAAGCTTTTTGACTTCTTCGTTGCTGACGAGGACTTCGCCGTTCATCGTCGTATTGTAATCTTCCGGAAGCAATACCGCATAGTCGATCTTTGCACAGTTCATCTTGTTGAAGAAATGCTTCAGAGGTGCGGTGCCGTTCTTATGCAGGTTGAGTTCGTCATGACGCAGCTCTTCTTTTTTCTCATCTTCATTGATCGGTTCAAAGAACGCGGGATGGACATGGATATCAATGACCATCAGAAACCTGCTTCCTTCATCATCGCCCGGACATTGTCAACGGCTCTTCTCGCATAGAAACGCGGTTCATTGATGTAGCCGGTGACCAGCTCGATCGTCGCTGTCCGGTCATAATCGATCTCCTTGAGTTCCTTGATCAGTTCCCTCAGCGGGATCATGCCTTCGCCCGGCATTACATGGTCATCGGAATCTTTGACGCCGTCGATCAGATGCAGGTGATACATCTTGTCCCCGAGCTTGTCAAAATAGTCCATGATGCTTTCATACTGCGTGAACGGCGGAACGAGGTCGCACATGCCGACGAGGTTGGGCGAATCGATGATCTTGAACAGCTTCTGCAGGTCGTTGGCCGACTTGATGACATTGGACTCATAGACGGTCAGTGCTTCCATGACGATCTTCATGCCGATCTTTTCCGCATGATCGGTCAGCTCCCTTACGCTCTTGGTCAGCCGGTCCCAGATCTCGTCATAAGTTGCGCCGTAGCCGGCGTGGGCGGCGGAAATCAAGGTGTAATCGGCACCCATTTCCTTGGCCATATCGAAACACAGTTTGAGGTAGTCGATCGCTTCTCTTCGCATCGCTTCGGAACCGATCATGTAGTTGTAAGGGTAGGCATTATGTTCCGGGCAATAGCCGCGGATCTCGATCTCATATTTGTCCCGTAAGCGTTTGATCTCATCGATCCCTCCGGCCTTTAAGTCCGGGGCATAGGCATGGGGTCTTCCGCCCCACAGTTCGATGTAGTCATAACCGAAACGCTTCGCATCGATGAAGATGTGTTCCAGGTCATTGCGCTGATAGCCGCTTGTAAACATTCCAAGTTTCATGTTCGTCTCCTTCTATTTCACCCATGGCTCAAAGACTTCGACGACTTTGGAGGCAACTTCCGCTCCCTTTTGCAGGCAGTCTTCGATCTTCCAGCCATTCAGTATTCCGTATAAGAATCCGGCGCTGAAGCTGTCGCCTGCACCAACGGTATTGACGACTTGTTTTGCCGGGACGATGTGTCCTTCGTGGAAGCCGTCTTTGTCATAAGCCAGTGATCCCTGTTCGCCAAAGGTTGCAACAGCGACCTTCATGCCTCTGTTTACTTTGTCTTTCAGATATTCTTCAATATATGCATCTCTTCCGTTGTGGTAGGAATAAAAACCATAAGTCACATATGGAAGGGTCTCTTCGACCAGCTTATGGTTGAGGCGGTCCGCATAGTCAAAGGCGATCGGCGTTCCCTTTTCCGCAATCTTCGGCAGCGCCTTTTCAGCCATCCCCCATAAGGCGGAATGGACCAGATCGTGTTCTGCTGCGAAGCGGATGTCTTCCTCATCAAAGACCATGTCAGCAAGTACGCCTTCCTCATAGTCGCCATGGATCCTGTCATTGCCGTCCATGTCCATGTAAGTGATCGCGGTCTTTCCTTCCGCCACTTTCAGATGCGAGATGTCGAGACCTTCTTTTTTCAAAGACTCGATCATCCACTTTCCGTTTTCATCGGAGCCTGTCGTGGAGATGATCGAAACATCCACACCAAGCTTCTTCAGATTGACGCCGGTATCCACAACATTTCCTGTCGGGTACTTGCGTCCGATCCTTTCGTATAAGTCGATACAGTTATCACCGATCTCGGCTACTCTCATATTTATCCCTCCGTTTAAAGTTCTTCTCTGATCTTATAAACTTCGTTCATAAACTCCCTGACGCGATCAACATCGACATGATTTTCCAGCTTGCCGTCATACTTGAAGGTCGTTCCAACGACTGCCGCATCGGCGTATTTCAGCTTGCGGCGTATCGTATCGACGCGACATCCTGTATTGCATAAAACGACGACTTCCGGATTGTACTCCTTGACCGAGATGATCAGTTCATCATCGACGTCCTGCCCGGCCGCATCTGCCGAGATGCAAAGTCCATCCGGTGCTGCCTTGGCGATCGTCGTCCTGGCGATATCCTTTAAAGGACGAAGATCCAGTGGCTGATCGGATTCCGGGTTGATGAAATACAACATCTTCAGTTCATCAAGATGCAGTGCATATTTTCTGCGTATGACTTGCGAGAAGTCGTTGTTGTAGAATCCGCCATCGCCAACATAGACGCCCGAGAAGGTACCTCTTACATAGTCGGCACCGACACCGGCTGCCAGTTCCAGGCATGCGATACCGTCTGAGATCGCATCGACGCCAAACGGTACTCTGATCTCCGGTTTGAGGTTGCCGATGACGTAAGCCATCGCTGCCACGGTGTTGCGGTCCATATTTCTCTGGTAAGGAAAGCTGAATTCGTTGGAAACGATGATCCCGTCCACGCCGCCGTCCTGCAACGCTCTGAGATCTTTTCTGGCATCTTCAACAACATCATCCATACTCATGCCGTATTTCCACATCGGATCGCCTGGCAATGGATCCAGGTGCAGCATGGCAATGATCGGCTTTTTCACTTTGAACATATCTTCAGTCCACATAAATCTGTTCTCCTTTTTTCTATAACCACCACCCGTAAAACGGGTGGTTTTCTCTAAGCCTATAAGGCTTGTTACACTTCACTGCGTCTCAAGGCGCTGCTTGAACT
>CADBND010000064.1 GCA_902795875.1 uncultured Erysipelotrichaceae bacterium | reverse complement strand
TCAAACATCGTAAGGAATACAACTTCTCTTCTTCGATCATGAAGGCAAGAGATATCATGAACGATGTCGTCGAAGCCAAGAAAGAAGAAGAAAGCAAGCCGGTCACCGGTTTCGATATCCCGACGATCTATGTCCAGGATCATTGTCCGAAATGCAAGGGTGCCGAACAGCGTCTTGCGATCAGCGGTATCGAACATCGTATCGTAAACTGCAGCGAAAACATGGATGAGGCGAGAAAACTCAATCTCTCCGAGACACCGACGATCGTCGATCCGGATGGAACGATGTTCGTAGGTGCGAATGCCGCAGTCGACTGGATGAAGTATCACAGCAACAAACAGTAATGAGAAAGGCCGAAAAGGCCTTTTTCTTTGGATCAGCCCGGAAAAGACCGGACTTTTTTTTGTGAAAATTTGATTGAAAAAATTAATAAGGTATCTTATAATAAGGTAGCTTATTAATGGAGGTACAGTATGAAAGAAGAGATCGATCTGGAATTGATGAAACTGGTCCGGCTCACAGAGAATGTGATCAAACGCAGCAAAGTCATCGATCAGGAAGCGGGAAGCGGATACGGACGCATCATGGGTGCGGTATATCGCAACTCCGGCATTACGCAGTCGCAGCTTGCGGATGTCCTTGAGATACGGCCGCAATCACTTACCAGAGCGCTTTCGCAGCTTGAAGGCAAGGGCCTGATATACAGAAAAAGACTGGAAGGAGACCGGCGCAATATCGGTGTCTATATTTCTGAAGAGGGAATAAAACATCATGATAAAATCACCGAATCCAGAAAAAGAAGAGCCAATATGGTCTTTGAATGTCTGAGTGATGAAGAAAAAGCGGCTCTTTCTGATCTGTTAGGAAAGGTCGTAGATACATATAACCGCAGGGAAAAGGAGGAGAAACGATGATCCGTTTGATGCGCAGGATGACGAGAACACATGTGCTTTATGCGCTGATGCTTGTCGTTTTCATTTCGGCTCAAGTCGTTCTTGAACTGAGTGTTCCGGATTATATGTCCGATATCACGAAGCTCGTCAACACACCGGGCTCGCCGATGAGTGAGATCTGGCGGTGCGGATGGATCATGATCGGACTTTCACTCCTGGCATTTCTCTGTTCACTGATCGCAAGATACTTCTCATCCCGTTTTGCGGCTTCCTTCTCACAACATCTGCGCTGGCAGATCTTTCAAAGGGTCGAAGCCTTTTCAATGGAAGAGATCGACCGTTTCTCGACAGCTTCTTTGATTACACGTTCCACCAACGACTGTACACAGATACAGAACATCATGTCACGCGGTTTCAATCAGCTGATCCGGGTGCCGATCATGGCAGGATATGCGCTGTTCAAGATCTCGACTCATTACTGGCAATGGATGGCTTTTACAGCCGCTTCCGTATCCATTCTGGTGGTATTACTGGTGTTCTTAGTGATCTACGCGCACCCGCGTTTCCGCAAGATGCAGTATTATACCGATAATATCAACCAGGTAACAAGGGAAAATATGACCGGTATGTGGGTCATCCGGGCATATAATGCAGAAGATTACGAAGAAGAAAAATTCGATAAGGCAAACAGGGAATATACGGAAAACGCCCTGAAAGCAAGACGAGCGATGGGGCTTTTGCAGCCTTCGACCAAGTTTGTAAACAATGAACTGAATGTCGGGATCTACTGCATCGGCGCTTATCTGATCGCTTCGGCAGGTGTTTCTGAGCAGCTGGAGATCTTTTCGGAGATGGTAGTTTTTTCCACCTATGCCGCCAGGATCGTCCGGGCGTTCATGGGCTTGAATATGATCTTCAATATGATCCCCAGAGCTTCCGTAGCGGCGGAACGTATCAATGCGATTCTGGATACGCAACCTTCGATCAAAGACGGAGAAGGAACGATCGAGGAGAAAGGAAAGGGAGTCATGGAATTCAAAAATGTCTCTTTCACTTATCCCGGTGCCAATGTTCCGGCGTTGGATGATATCAGCTTTTCTGCTGAAAAAGGACAGACAGTCGCCTTTATCGGCGCGACCGGTTCAGGAAAATCCACGCTGGTGAATCTCATGATGCGTTTCTTCGATGTATCCAAAGGAGAGATACTGGTCGATGGACACGATGTGCGTGAATATAAGCAGAAAGACCTTCATGAAAAGATGGGCTACGCATCCCAGCAGGCAGTCTTATTTACCGGCACGGTAAGAAGCAATGTGACGTACGCGCATAAAGATATTGAAGAAAAAGTCAGGAAGGCGATCGAGATCGCGCAGGCAAAAGAGTTCGTATCCAAGATGGACGGACAGATCGATGCGACGATCACCAGAGGTGGTACGAATGTTTCCGGCGGACAGAAGCAGCGGCTTTCCGTTGCCAGGGCAGTATACAGAGAACCGGAATTCTATATATTCGATGATACTTTCTCGGCTTTGGATTATAAGACGGATAGGATCTTGAGATCGACGCTCAAAAAGGAGACTGCCGGTATTACGACATTCATCGTCGCTCAGCGTATCGGAACGATCCGTGATGCGGATAAGATCATCGTTCTTGACGAAGGAAAGATCGTCGGAGAAGGAACTCATAAGGAACTGATGAAAGATTGTCAGATCTATAAAGAGATCGCAAAGACGCAGCTGTCTATGGAGGAGTTGGCATAATGGCAAAGAACAGTTACAGTTTAGGCCAGGTCGAGATGAAGACCACAGGTGGCGGCAAAAGAGGCGGCATGCGTGTCGCAGAAAAACCGAAAGATTTTACCAGTGCCTGGATCATGGTGCTGAAATATTCAAAAAGACTAATGCCGATGATCGTACTGGGGATCAGCTGTGCGATCCTCAGTGTAGTATTGACTCTGATCGGTCCGGATACTTTGAAGAGGATCACGAATCTGATCTCCGAAGGAATGAGAAGCGGAAATATGGCTCTGGACACCATCACGAAACTGACCGTCCGGATCATGATCGTATATATCGTATCGGCGATCGTAACTTATGTGGAATCCTATACTATGACCACGTATTCCTCCCGCTTAACGCAGATGATGCGTACCGACATCTCACACAAGCTCAATTCCATCCCGCTATCAAGAAGCGATTCATCAAGTTTCGGTGATCTGTTGAGCCGTGTCACCAACGATGTGGATACGCTGAACATGGCACTGGACAAGACGATCGCGGAACTGGTAGTTGCGATACTGACTTTTACCGGATGTGCGGTGATGATGTTGATAACGAATGTGAATCTGGCTTTGGCAGCGATCTTCTTCGCTTTGCTGGGCTTTGCGGGAATGCGTTTTCTGATCAGGTATTCCCAGCCGTTCTTCGTGAATCGTTCCTATTATCTCGGTCTTTTGAACGGGCACATCGAGGAGATGTATGCGGGTCATGTGATCGTGAAGGGGTACAATGGCGAAGAAGAATCGGAAAAGACATTCACACAGATCAACGAGAAACTCTATGAAGCCAACTGGAAATCACAGTTTTTGAGCGGACTGATGATGCCGATCATGGAATTAGTCTCCAATATGGGCTATGTGGCAGTCTGCGTATACGGTGCCTATCTGGTCAATAAAGGTATCATCGATTTTGGTGTCATCGTCGCTTTCATCGTCTATGTCAAGCTCTTCACGCAGCCTTTGACGCAGGTCGCGGAGGGCACGACTTCCTTGCAGACGGCAGCGGCAGCAGCAGAAAGGATCTTCCAGCTTTTCAAGGAAGAAGAGATGGAAGATGAAACGGGCAAGATCGACCACATCGATGATATTGATAAGGCTGATGTCGTATTCGATCATGTCAGTTTCGGATATGTTCCGGAAAGGACGATCATCAAGGACTTCAGTTTTACGGTCTATCCCGGTCACCATGTGGCGATCGTCGGTCCTACCGGTGCTGGCAAGACGACCTAATCAATCTGCTGATGCGCTTCTATGAAGTGGGCAGCGGCAGCATCTCGATCGGCGGGATCAAAACGACCGATATGACAAGAGAATGCGTCCATTCGCTCTTTGGCATGGTCTTACAGGATACCTGGCTGTTCAATGGAACAGTAAGAGACAATCTGATCTTCGGAAAGAAGGATGTCAGCGACGAGGATATGATAAAGGCTTGTAAGGCAGTCGGGATCCATCACTACATCATGTCACTGCCCAATGGCTACGATACGAAACTGAGTGATGACTCCAATATGTCGGTCGGACAAAGGCAGCTGATGACGATCGCCCGTGCCATGATCAACAACGCACCTTTACTGATCCTGGATGAGGCGACTTCTTCGGTCGATACGAGGACCGAACAGATGGTGCAGGACGCCATGAACAAGCTGACTCAGGGACGCACTTCCTTTACGATCGCTCACCGTCTTTCGACGATACGGGATGCGGATATCATTCTGGTCATGAAGGATGGCGATATCGTGGAGACAGGCAATCACAGGGAATTGATGGAAATGAATGGCATATATGCTGAACTGTGGAACTCGCAGTTTACGGAAGGAGGACAGATCTGATGAACAATACAGAATATCTGATGAAAGAATTCGGGATCGATGAAAATAGGGCGAAGGAAGTCTCCGACAAGATGAAGGAACTCGCTCATCAGCACCGCCATCATAACGGTGACAGCGAAGAAAAAAGCGATCCTGAAACGATGATCATGGAAGGAAAAGAAGAGATCGACGCTTTCCGAAAGGCAGCTTCTTCCATCCATTGTAACGGTTGTGAAAAGCACTGCTGCATCCTTTCTCCGAGCTGTGGAAGAGGCAGGAAAGTGGGACAGATGCTACTTTCTCAGGAATAAGATATGAAAGAGAAGAGGATCGGGATCTGCGGTACGACAGGTCACATTGAGAAATTCGCTTCATTAGTAAATGATTCTGAAAAAGGAAAGGTCGTTGTCTTATGGGATGAAGAGGAGGAAAAGGCAAAACATCTCGCACAGGCTATCGGATGCGATGTGACAAATGATCCCGCAAAGCTTATGAGCGGATATGAACTCGATGGGGTTTTGATCCTGTGCGAGAACTATCAGAAAATGATGCTTATGAAGATGGCGGCTGAAAACGGGATCTCCATCTTCGTTGAGAAGCCCATGTGTACGAAACCGGAAGAGGCTTACGAAGTCCAAAGGCTCGTAAAGAAGAATGATGTCCGTTTCTTTATGAGTGATCCGTTTGTGCGTGAAGGTTTCCTTTTCGCAAAGCAGCTGATCGAAAAAGGGGAACTGGGAAAAATAACGGAGGCCTATTTCCGCTTGAATCATTACCGTTTCGACAAGGAAGACCTGGATCCCTATTATGACAAGAATAAAAGACAGGGCGGGATCATGTCCGATGTGGGAGGACATGCGATCCACATGGCACATTATCTTTTCGGGAAACCACAGAGCCTCAACAGTGTTCTGACATATAACAGCTCTTTGGCGAAAGAAAACGATATGGAGGACAGTGCGATCGTTACGATGGTCTACGAAGATGATCTCCGAATCACGATGTCGGCTTCTTTTGTCACCAGAGCGATCCAATATGAGGCGATCATCTATGGTGATAATGGTTCGATCCGGATCGTACCGGGAGAAAGACCGGGAAGAGAAAAAGTGTTTTTGTATAAAAGCGAGCGTGAAATGACAGTATATGACAGCTTTCAATATAAGCCGAAGCAGCATATCCTGTATTTCCTGGATATGCTTACGGAGGATATTCCAAACGATGAAGTCGGCATCGATCCTTTCAGCAATTCCGGTGTCGGTATCGATGCGGCGGTGGAATATGTACAGATCATCGATGCGATCTACAAAGCGGCAGGAAAGGGCCTTGTAAAGGTATAGAGGGAGAAAATATGAGTAAATACTATATGACGATCGGGACCTTTGATTTCAAAAGACCACACGGGATCTTGACGGCGGTATTTGATGACAGCGATCTTTCCTTTTCGATCACAGGATCCTATGAAGAAGGAGTCAATGCCGGAAATATGTATTACGACAAAAACAGGAAGGTCTTCTATATGTGCGATGAAACGGACGGACATCTTGTCTCCGGCGCCGGAGGCGGTACCATCTATGCGTTCAAGGTGGTCGATCATCTTCTCAAGCTGATGAACCATATCAATACGTATATGACCAAGACCTGCTATTGCCACATGGATGGAAGCGGAAAATATCTTCTTTATGCCAATCACACGAACAGAAAGCCGGTTACGAAGGTAAAGAAGAATGATGACGGTCTTTTTGAAACGGTTTTAGTGAGCGATGACGGTGGTGTAGGCATGATCGCTCTTAATGAAGACGGAAGTCTTGATAAAGTGAAGGATATGGTCCTCTATGAAGGATATATCGAAGAAGGAAGATACAGACAGCCGCATTGTCACAGCATCAATCTGTCCCCGGACGGGAAGATCTTCTATGCCTGTGATAAGGGCTTGGACAGGATATACAGCTATTCGATCGATTACGAAAACGGGAAGATCGTCCCGCTTCAGGTCACACAGATGGAAAAGGATACGGCCCCGCGTTACACCGCCTTTCATCCGATCCTTCCAGTCGTCTATGAAAATAACGAGACCAGTAACATTCTGTATGCTTTCCGCTATGATACAAAAACAGGCAGTCTTGAAAAGATCGGCGCCTACAAGCAGGTAGAAGATGGGGAAGGAGTCATGCCTTCTGACCTGGTATCGACACATGCCGGGGATCATCTTTATTCCGCTACGAGAAATTGCAACAGGCTGATCGCGTTCCGGATACGGGAGGACGGTACCTTGGAAAAGATCAGAGAATACGATATGAAAGAAGATGCGATCCGTGGCTTATGTATCAGTGAAGATGACAGATATCTGATGGCGATGGCCAGTGGTAAAAGTGAGATCCTGATCTTTCGGATCACGGAAAATGGTGAAATTGAATTTGTGAAGAAAGAAAACGTTCCTATGCCGGGATGTCTGCGCTTTCTTGATTGACCCTTTCTTAGTAAAAAAGAAAAAGTATAATAGAAGTAGCGATATGCGGATATTCAATTACCAGGCCAACATCCTGATGATCCTCTTTTCCAATCTTTCGACTGTGAATGGCAGCGTTTTTTCAGACTATATCGGCCAGAGTCTCAAGACGATCCGCAAGGAGATCGACGATCTCAATATCATTTGTCATGAAAACGGTTGTAATATCATCTCGCATCCGGGTAGCGGATACGAGATGGAAGTGACTGATAGAAAGAAGTATCGTGATTTCCGTGCACAGGTGGAGAAACGGTTTAAAAACGGTTTCTTTTATGAAGACATGCAGGATGAGAGGATCCATTTCATCATCAGAAGATTCTTATGCAAAAGAAGCCTCTATATCAACGATCTGATCGATATGTGCAACTGTTCGGAATCTTCCATACGCCGGGACATGAACGGGATCAAGAAGATCCTTTCCCAATATAAACTTACACTCATCAACCGTACC
>CADBND010000063.1 GCA_902795875.1 uncultured Erysipelotrichaceae bacterium | reverse complement strand
GCCTTCATAAAAAGTGATGGAGACATCGAGATTCGGGACGAGGAATTTGGATTCCCATTCAAGTCTGTCTTTCGGGATCTCGTACTGTTCATAGCTTTCCGTATCCATGAATACTTCGCTGTCGCCTGAATCATACAAAAACTGCATCGATCTCTTATCGAGATATGCTTCCCCGACCTGATCGGAACCGATCAAAGAGAGTTCCTTGACAACGCCTGATCTCGGCATCTTGACCTTGACCTTGACCTTCATCTTGGCCATGGCGGTCTTATTCAGCTGGATATCGATACATTGATATAATTCGTTTTCCCATGTGAAACAGGTTCCCGGTTTGATTTCTGTACAGTTGAGCATAGATGTTCACCTCGTTTTTTTCTTTCCTCTTGTATTATACAAAAAACCCGTTTCCATGTTTAGTATCTTTCCGTCACAAAGTCGATGATCTGCCTATCATAGACGCTCACTTTCATCCTGAGATCAAGGAAGCGCAATTCATAAGCGACGTTTGTCTGATAGACTTCCACATAGATCCCGTCAGCAATAAAATCGTCGATCTCATCACCTCTGACGATCATGCATTTGAAGGCATCGATCACGGCAGCCTCAGCTTCAAAGACCTTCTCAAACTCCTTCAGATTTGCATAGACTCGGTCCGCTTTTTCGATATAATCAGCCTTCGCTGCGATCAGTGCCGTCATCGCGCACATTATTATCAGAAAAATCGTCGAGATAAAACCCTTTTGCGCCGGCAATGACTCTTTCATATTCTTCGTTTTCCTTCCTGTAACACACATAGATCACACCGTTTCTTCTTTCAAAATGCAGTTCATCAAGACCAGAAAGAAAGATCATCGTCCCCGGCTGCATGATGAGTTTGTCTCCGACCTGGGACAGAGTACAGTCCCTGTTCTTGTAACGAAACGACAGGGAGTATTCAGCGAATTCCAGATCGTAATCGATCAGAAGCATTTCTCTGAGCTGCGCGATGGATAGTTCATCACTGATCTCTGAGTAAGTGAAAGGGATATCGGCCGTAAAGCGGAACGATAACAGACAGATCGGCAACAGCGAAAGGATGATGATAAACCCCACGAGATTCCTAATCAGATCCATCGATGATACACCTCTCGCATTCGTTGAGCGGGCTTAAAATCCTTTCGTATTCGATATTCGATCTTATCTGGTATTCCTTATACCCTTCAAGATACTTTTCATTCATCGAATATGCACAATAGCAAAGGATGCAAAGAGCCGATACGATAAAGGCACAAAGAAGCCCGTCCAGCAAAAAGAAACCCCTATTTGACAAGGATGTATCCGCTCCCCAGATTCAAGGTATATCTGTGATTGCCGAATTCGATCGTTCTTGCCAAGTTGATATGCCCCATCGAATTGAAAGAGATCCCTTTCTCGTATGTCACCGCCGTCTTGTTCAGGATCGCTTCAGACTGCAAAAGACATAGATCATCAAGAAAATAATAGTGTTTCACGTCCGGTTCCCTGATCTTACTTAAAGAGATCATAAGGAAAGAAGACAGCATCAATATACATACCAGCATTTCCATCATCGTAAAGCCTTTTTCAGTTGATGACACAGTGTCCATCGATGATCACCAGACTTTCTCCGTTGGAACAGCGGGCCTGATCTTCGTTAAGATAACCGCCGTTGATCAGATCAGTGATGGAAGACGGTGAAGCCCCGTAGTCCAGTCTGAACTGGGCGATCGCCGCATCGACAACTTTTGTCATGGCTTCACAGGCTTTGGAATCAACGGAAGAAACGACCTTTGATACATTGGGTATCGTAAGCAGAAGCAAAATAGATATGATGATCACTACGACCACCATCTCCAGCAATGTAAAACCTTTTTCGTTCATAGACCTCCTTAAAAAGAACTGATCGCCTGCATGGGCATGAACAGGATCTGATAGATGAAGATCACCACCAGGCCAATGAAGGCATATGTCAGCAGTTGCACCGTCAATGAATAAGACTTCATCCTCCTTTCGATCTTTTTCCTTGCGAGAAAAATGTAAGATTCGATGATGGAGGAGAAGTCATTGGTATAACCTGCGATCCTTATGAATCTGGAAAGTGAGGCGTCATAGAAGCGACTGCCCGCCGCTTCTTTCAGAGTTTGTCCCTCCATCAGGCTCTCGTCCATATGAAAGGCAAGGAGCGAGATGACGGGCTTGGTTTTCATGCTTTTGAGGATCGTCAGCGATTCCTTG
>CADBND010000062.1 GCA_902795875.1 uncultured Erysipelotrichaceae bacterium | reverse complement strand
GAGTTCTTTCCACTGTTTGATGATCTTATCTCTGCTATAGGCTTTGATCCCTTTCACACTCATTTCCTGATAGTGTTTTCGCATCTGTTTATTCTCGATCAGCTCATTCATCGCTTCAGCCAGACATTCTTCAGCCTGTTCAAGAGGACGGTCGATGTTTTTATCTGCCGAACATTGTGGGACAAGGATACCGTAGCTTGCGTATTCCACTGCTTCGGTCTTTATCATGCAGTCGCTGGAAGGCTCCAGGATCTCACGTGGACCGGAACTGCAGTCGGAGCTGATGACCGGGATACCTAAAGCCATTGCTTCGACCAAGGCATTGGGGAACCCCTCATTGAAGGAAGACATGACATAGGCATCCGCAAAGCAAAGATAGGCATAAGGGTCATTTCTGAAACCCATTAGGCAGACGTTGTTTTCCAGATGGTATTTGCTTATCGTTTCTTTCAGTAGTTCCCCCGTGTTTTCTTCATTCTTTCCTTCTCTTCCTAGAATGAACAGTGTCGCTTTCGGATGCTTTTCTACAACTTTAGAAAATGCCCTTAAGAGGTGCCATTGGCCTTTCTTTTCGGTCAGTCTTCCGGAATTGAAAAAGACGAATTCGCTGTCTTTGGCTTTCTGCAGGAAATCTTCTTCTATGACTTCCTTATCTGCTTGGGAAAGGATCTCTTCTTCGTTAACCATATTGTAGATCACGGAGATCTTGTCGCGGTCCGCATGGAATCCTTTGACCAGGTATTCGACGATCTCCTTGGATACGGAGACGACCTTGTCAGCTTTGTATAAAGATTCGGTGATCTCAGATACCCTTTCTTCATCCCGTATCTCATTGAAAACATATTTTCCGTTGGGATCAAGGCAGCTGCGTATCGATACGATGGTCTTGTCCTTAACTTTGGACATGGCATTGCAGTAATTGGCAGAATTAAGGAAACTGATCGAACAATCCGGTCGGATCTGCTTTTTCAAACGTTTCAAAGCCTCGATGCGGGCTTCATATTTTTTGTTTTCTCTTGTTTCAAGTGTCTTTTTTGGTATGAAAGCGACCAGATATTTCTTCAGTTTGGCAAGAAGACCGTCCCATTCATAAGTACGTGGTGTTTCGATATCGGTCTGCTGCATATATTCGTACAGATTCAGATAATGGACCCGTTCGGAAAGAGCATATCTTTCTTCCTCATTATCCTTAAGAAGAGTCAGCAGATAGACCTCGTTCTCTTTGGCAAATTCCGATGCCAGAATGGTGATGACCTTTTCGGCACCTCCTCCGGAAGCTCGCGGTGTAATAAACAACAGTTTCATAGTCTATCCTTCGACCTTTTTGATCGCTTCATAGATCGCAAATAAAGCGCTGATGAGTTGCTGGCCTTTGTTGATCCGGGAAAAATCACATTCATCGATGATCTTATGGATCAGATTTTCCGGAACATACTTTTTCAACGTCGAAAGGAAGTCTTCTCTTTGGCAGATGCCTTTAAGATAACTATGCAGGTCTTCCTGATCCATAGGCATTTTATCGATGGTGATCGGTTTCTGGCTGATCGTTTCATTTGGAAAACTTACGGTCAGCGGGAATCTGCTGTTAAGATCTCTGGCTTTTTCCAGAAGCTTTTCATCGATCTCACGTCCTTGGACCGGGTAATTCAGCAGACAGGGTGCATAACGGTCCAGTATCAGCAGGACAAGATAGTATTTGCTTGGTCCGCCATTACGATAATCAAAGCGAACGATTTCCGGATCGGTGAACGGGGAGATGACAGGCCTGTTCTGGGAAGTCCAGTCAATGGTTTTGTGAGGATCGAACTTTTCATCGATCAGTCTGTGATGGATCATGGTCGCATCTCTTCCGTCATGGAATGTCGTCTCACTCATCAGATCGAACTGTTTGGCAAGATACCGTTTGAAACGAAGGCGACGGATCTTGAAAAGATCGCCATTTCCTTCATTCAATTTATCGTACTTGTTCAGATAGAACTCTTCTGCTTTTTCGACACGGTCTTCATATGTGTTTCCTTTGATGGAGCTGCCTAAACCTTTGCCAAACATGGCGGGTGACAGATAGAGTGCCGATGCATATTTGACCATGACCGTATTGCCGAAAGAATAGCGTCGGGCCATATCATAGGCTTCCTTCGCCATCATGGAACCCGTTTCCTTTTTTATCACCGGATCATGATTCAAGGGGAAGTTAAGATTCTTGGCGATCATCGAAGCGATCTTATAATCGTCCGCATCTTTGGCAAGATTTACTTTTTCATGTGAATTGATACAGATGGAAGACAGATCGATCCTGGCATTGATCAGCATCGAAAGTATGATCCTGGTGTCATAGCCGCCGGAGAGGTCACAATAGAGAGGATATCCTTTTTCGACCAGTTTCCGATAGATCATGACCCATTTGTGATACCAATGATCGAGATCCTGAAGATCCTGTTTCGTTTCAAGTTTTTGTGAAAAATAAGGGAACTTTCTGTGGACGATCTCAAGATGACCCGTTTTGCGATCGATCCGGACTTCGTCTTGTGAATCCAGACGGCGTATCTGATTGAACAGTGTCTCTGTATGGGTCACAGGAACATAGGCGGAATTGAGTAAGGCATTGATTGAATCGCGGTTCAGGGAAAGCCTTTCCTTCAGATGATCGGCAAGTTCAAACAATGAGTTGGAAATAACGGCGTGTTTCTCATTTTCAAACAGGAATAAGCCGAAAGAACCGGCAAAATCCTGCCGTATCCGTATTATCTCATCCTGAACTTCGACAGATACGAAGCACCCGCACTCCGTTGGATCTTCAGGGATTTTGTTGGTGCAATATCCCTCGTCTTCTGTGACCATGTATCCGTACAGATGGCTTTCGACCTGTTCCAGATCATCCGTATCGATCAGCAAATACCTGTGAACGGGGGTTAGCGTATCTTGCATAATCTTCTGTATCTCCTTATTCTTTCCTTTTTATGTTTCCGATCGTCCTCAGGCAGATCAGAACCGGGGATGTCGTCTTTTTTCTTGAATAACCCCTGCATCTCGATGAGCCCGTTTCGATCACGGAGGATCTTCGTGCTTGTATCAAGAGATTCAAAGTCATCTCTGTATCTTTCTTTTAAGATCTCCTGTGTGTTGTCTTTATCTTTGAGTTGCCATACGTTTTCTCCCGCAAAGATACTGATGGCTTCGGGTGGGAACAGATCGTTTATTTTCCAGTCGGTAATCTCACTGTCTGAACTGAGACGGTAATTGTGCTGCACCGGGTGGATGCCGTTATTCCATGATGTACATGAAGACATTTCTGTTTCGGGGTTGTGGTTCGTGGAAAAGCCCATCCCGTTGTTATCAAAGGCGATGCAGTTAATGACCTTATGTCGGCACCTTTGTTCTTCACCACCAAGCTTAAAGCCCATGCCTTGTCCCTGTGACATATCTTTTCCGTTGGTATAACTGACACAGTTGGCCAGTTCCACAGGCTCGATCGGTCCGATGTTGCGTTTGGCAAACAGATCAAAACCGTCGTCGCAATTGTGATGGGAGATGCATTCATAGAAGATGTTGTTTTTTCCGACTTTGAGTTTTGCCGCAAAGCCATCGGCATCTGTTTTTCCCAGATCTGCGTTGTGATGGGCATCACAGGCAACGATATGATTGCCGCAAGGCCATTTTTCTTTCTCGTCGCAAGGATAAGCGCAAAGCAGGATACCGGCATCCTGATTACAGGATGCGGAACATCTTTCGATGACATTGTCATTGCCGCATATCTGCAAGCCGATCGAAGGACCGTTTTGAAAGCTGAGGCCTTTCAGATGCCACTTATCGGCATCAAGGATCATGATCGGCAGTTGTTTCTTTAGTTTGCTTCCATCAATGATCACCTTATCCGGATGCTGGGCTTTCAGAGTTCGTTTTTTGCCGTCTCTGTTGAATAAGTAGCAGGGATCTTCCGGATAATAAACGCCATCTTTCATGATGATGCGTCGATATTTTTCCGTATTTAATGCAGTCTGCAGATCAAGGGGATGGAAGAAAGAACCACTGTTTTCCGCTTTTCCATCCGGAGAAACATAGGCTATTCTGAAAAACGCTTTTCTTTTTCCGGTTTCCCGAGCAAAACGATCTCTTGGGAACGGGTAGTCGATGATCACGTTGTTTTCGATCTCGGCGTTATGAGCAGTGAACTTGCCGGGATTTATTTGCGCATTGATGTTGTCTATTCTGAGTGTAAGGTTTCCGGCTACAGCAAAGCCAAAATAGATCTTATCCTGCTCCTGTTTCAAAAGATAATCATAACCTTCGATCCTGTTTCCTTCATGCCGGCCATTGTGTTCGACAGATACCCGGATGTCGTCATCCTCTTTACACATATGAAATAGAAAACATTCTTCTTTGGTGATCCTGCGTGTATCGTAGGTCAGAGAAGGGAATTCATGGATATTGGTGATCCTTTCATCTGCCACCTTGACATCTTTCGTATCTTTGTAACCGGCAATGATCTTCCTTCCACAGCCGATCTCATGGTAATGGAATGTACGAAAACGACCTGTTGCAAGATAATTGCGGAAACGAGAATGATCTTCCGTCGATATGACCGTGTCTGTTGCCAGCAGCCCGTAACCGGACAGCCAGCGGGTCGGCTCATCGCTCAAGACCCGGAATTGTGCGCTCATGTCGATGTTTTCTTTATAAGGATCGATCTGTGTATAGACATATAAAAAACTGTCTTCTGTTTCACCGAATTTTCCTTTGACAGATTCTATTGTTATTTCATCCGGGAATGGTTCAGTATTCAGATCATAGCTGGTACCCAGACTCAATTCAAAAATATCATCGTTTAAAACGATTTTTCCTGAAGCATTTCCGAATGATACTGCATGCCATTTCATCGATATCATTTTATAACAAAGACGGTATCTGCTCAAACACGGGAAAAGAATCAGAAAGACATAGGAATTGTTGAGTGGATGATGCTATTTGATCATGGTTTCCGATTAGTTAGTTTTTCGGATATGTGGTAAAGTGAATACATGATGAAGATTATGAAAAAACTGATGTGCCTGTTACTGACGGGCATTATTCTTATAACACTTTATGGGTGCCGGTCTAGGACCATAGATCCAAGCGAAGATCCTGTACCGGATACACCGGATATCGTGGATGACCAGACGCCTTCTGAACCGGAAGATAAACCGGAAGAATCTATTGAGACAAAAAGTAAGATCTATCTTCAGACAGTCGATGAAGGAGATATCATCTTTTATTCTTCGGAAGATTATTATCGTTACGGTCCTTCGATCCTGAAATATGAAGACGGTTCGATGGATGCCTGGTTCTCTTCACCGGGAAATAATTATTCCGAATGGGACTATATCACATACAGGCATTCCGAAGACGGTATCAACTGGTCGGAAGAGGAACTGGTCTTAAAACCGACACCGGGTTCGAAAGACCAGTGTTCCGTCTGTGATCCGGGTGTCATCTATTTTGACGACTGGTATTATCTGGCTTATACTTCTACGGCTGATTCGGAAGGAGGCGGTGCCAACAATTCCGCTTTTGTCTGCCGCAGCCGTTATCCGGACGGTCCTTTTGAAAAATGGGATGGCGAAGGATGGGGCGGTGATCCCCAGCCGATCATCGCCTATGAGGGAGATCCTGAAGGCTGGGGAGTCGGTGAGATCAGTTTTGTGATCAAAGACGAAGACCTCTATATTTATTTTTCTACGATGGATGTTAGTGGAGGGGGTACCGCTTTGTATAAAGCCGATCTGGTGGAAGACTGGCCGAAAACGATGCGTTTCAAGAATGACGTCCTTCCCAGAGGACATCAGGATTCTCTGGATGTGGCCTATGACGACGAACTGGAAATGTTTTTGGCTTTTTCTGTCGATTACCGGATGTCGGAAAGCTCAAGGATCATCCTTTACGGTTCCTATGATGGCAAAACATTCGAGGATCTTGATACAGAGAAAAATCTGATCGAAGATTACGCCCATAATCTGGGAGTGGCAAAAGATGCCAAAGGTCATATCGATACCAAGGAAGATCTGCTGATCGGTTATGCCTATGGCGAGGCCTGGGGACGCTGGAACACCCGTTTCCAGCATATACGGGTCGTAGAGTCTCCCATAGAGCAGTAAAGGATACATGTTATAATCAATTTGTTAGAAAGCAGGATAGAAAATGAAGATTTTAGTAGTAGGAGCTCACCTCGATGATATCGAGCTGGCTTGTGGAGGCACGATCGCCAAAGCCATACAGAACGGTCATCAAGTGAAGACGCTGATCATGTCCAAATCGGGTTATACCAACAAGGAGGGCAAGGTCCAGCGTTCCGACGAAGTAGCGGTCAAAGAAGGTGTGGATGCCCTGAAAACACTTGGTGTCGCCGATATCGAGATCCTTGATTTTCCGACCAAAGATATTCCATTCAGGTCTGATATAGTCAATGCGATCGATATCGTAGTCTCGGATTATGATCCGGATATCATCTTTACGCATCATCCTTTTGACACGCATCAGGCACATGAGGGCGTGGCAAAAGCAACCATCGCTGCGGCAAGGAGAAAGAATACCGTCTTTTTCTTTGAACCGATACAGCCTTCTGGCAGATCTTATGTCGCTTTCAAACCTGATCTTTATGTCGGGATTGATGAAACAGTCGATGTGAAGATTGCAGCTTTGAAAAAGCACAAGTCCGAATACAAGAAATTCGGAGGTGAAGACTGGATCAAAGGTGTCAAGAGTCGCTGCGGTTTCAGAGGCTATGAGATCGGCAAGAAATATGCGGAAGCGTTTGAGATCCTGCGCCTTGAACTGAATTTTGATAAGAAGAGTAATTTATGATCACAACTATCCATCAACCGGAACATCTTCCATGGCTGGGATTGTTCAACAAGATCTCTAAAGCCGAAAAATTCGTAATACTGGATTCCGTACAATACGAGAAGAATTATTTTCAGAATCGGAACCGCATCCTTGGCACGAACGGTGTACAGTGGCTTTCGATCCCCATAAACAATAAAGGACACATGGACGGTTCGATCGCAACGACACAGATCGCCAGTGATCCGAAGAATGCGAAGTGGAGAGAGAAATATCTTCAGACCGTGAAGATGAGCTATGGAAAATATCCGTATTTCGGAGATGTGTTTCCCATGCTCGAAAAGGCGATCAATACAGAAACAGATCTTTTCTGTGAGATCAATATCGCGATCATCAAGAGCTTTTGTGATGCGCTTGATATACACCCTGAATATGTCAGATCGAGCGAATTGAATGTCGATGGTTTGAAGAGTTCCCTCATTCTGGATATCTGCAAGGAGACCAAAACAGATACTTATATTGCCGGTCCAAGTGGAAGAGATTACCTGAATATGGAATCTTTTTCGGAAAACGGGATCAAGGTCGTATTCAATGATTACCACCATCCTGTCTATCCCCAAAGAAAGACGGAAGAATTCGTTTCCCATCTTTCAGCACTTGACCTGTTTATGAATGTCGGTTTCGATGAGGCGAAAAAGGTAATCATGCAGGACAATGAAAACGTCTATGACTTCGATAAGAATGAGATAAAACTGAGGTAGTAAATCATGAAAATGATCTATATGGGCAGAAAGAAACAGAGTGCCGATTTGTTGAGATGGACAATCGAACAGGGCATCGAAGTGGCAACGGTTTGTACCGATAACCAGTTTGAGAATTCACCTACCGCAAAAGCAGCTGAGGAGATGGGCATCCCTGTCATCTCCATGGAAGAAGCGGAAGAATATGTGAACGATCATCCGGGCGAGATCGATCTTGTCGTGTCCTATCTTTACTGGCGAAAGATCAGAAAACCGTTGATCGAGGGTCCGAATTACGGTTGTATCAATTTTCATCCCGCTATCCTTCCGGACTGGAAGGGGTGTGCCGGATACAATATTGCGATTCTGAAAAAGCTTCCGCAATGGGGCGTGACCGCTCATTACGTCGATGAAACAATCGATACCGGGAAGATCATCCGGGTGAACCGGTTTGATTTCGACTATAAGACAGCTACCGCCCAATCGCTTGAAAAGATCACTCAGGATGAACTGGTGGATCTTTATAAGCAGATCGTTCTTGAGGTCAAAGAAAAAGGAAGACTGGAAACACTGGATGTTGATAATTCCAAAGGAACTTATATTTCCAGAAAACAGATGAACGAAATGAAGAAGATCACGGAAGAAGATCTGGAATCCGAAGATCTTGATATCAAGGTGAGGGCGTTCTGGTTCCCGCCATATGACGGTGCTTACATCGAAAAAAACGGAAAGAAATATACGCTGGTCGATAATGAGATCCTTAAGACCTTGGTGGATAAGGATACGACCGCATTATTCTGATAGAGAAGAGATTTATTCAGTAAAAAAGACCACGCCGATGTCTTAAGTAGAGGACATGATGCGTGGTCTTTTTGAATGTACAAGAGCCTTAAAGTTCTTCTCTGTCTGTTGCAGGTTTGCAGCAAAGGATCTCGAGGTTTCCGTTTCTTGTCCGGAGTTCATCGATCATTTCTTTGACTTTTGTCTGATCCTTTATATGAAGGTCATATTCGATCCGGAACAATGAGCCTAAGGTCAGCGTCTTGATGGAGACCAGTTCGTGGGAAAGACAATATCTGTCCAGAATGTCTTCAAAGATATCGTCATAGTTCAATGATTCCGGTATGGTGATCTTCAATGTCTTGTGATCTCCTTTTTCAGATCCGAAATCTGTATAGGTCAATACGAACATCACGATACAAAGCAATATCGTGAAGACGGCAGCCAGGCCAACAAATCCGGTTCCGCACACGATACCGATCGTCATGGCGATGAACACGGCTACCAGTTCTTTGGCTGTTCCTTTTACGGAACGGAAACGGATTAGGGCAAAGGATCCGGCGACGGATAAACCCACGCCCAGATTGTCGTTTACCAGCATGATGACGACCGTTTCAACAGCCGGTATCAGTACTAGAGCTGTTATAAAGGACTTTGTGTAGACGTTCCTGTACATAAAGACGATCGCCAGGATCAGCCCCATGAACATACTGGCAACCACTGCCAGCATGAACTGGCCAAGGGTCAAAGACCCGGTAAAGATACTTGAGAAGATGCTTTCCATTTTTTATACTCCTGATAATTCTTTCAGATATGCCGTACCTACTTTGGAGAATCCGCGCGGGTAGGCTTTCACTTCATTCAATATATCGCACAGCCAGAGAGGATAGGCTTCTCTTGCTTTGATCTCCATGACTGTTTTGTCATTCAGTTTTTTATCTTTATCGGTTTTTCTTAAAGAGAGGTCTTCCATCCGATAGCGTAGGTCCCTGTCGAAGGTGATCCTGAGATCGGGATCGTCTTTTGCCACATAGGAACTTCTTGTGCATCCGATATAGATCTTCGGAGATAGTTTTCCGTAATGATCCAGGACGTAAGAGATCTCTTTTCCGACCTGTTCATCGTCGAAACGACATGTGTAGATATCATCGATCACATCCTTGTAGATGGCTTTGGTTCTTCGTTTATAGACGATGCCGTCAAGCTTCTTTTTCAGTTCAACGAAGACTTTTTGATCATCTTTCGAGTCTTCATAGGAACGAATCCTGAGTTTTTCCTTATACTTCGGTTTTTCGATCGAACGCCGGATCAGTTCATCGTGTTCGTTATCGTAATAAAGCGAGGAGATGTGGCTGAGTGAAAACTTATCTTTTTTGATGCGACCTTCCAGAAGCTTCATCAGTTTCTGATACTGGTCTTCATCCAGAAGATACTTCTTTTCAAACCGTCTGAACGTTTCCATCGCTTTTTCCTTTCTTTATGGCTTTGAGATCCATAATTAGATTTTAACCCAGATTCTTTTATATTCATACCGGACTTGATTTATGACGGTTTCTTTATGAAGAGGGCATTTTTCTATTCGAATACCATCAATAAACAGGATCAGGTATATCATTCCGGTGTTATAATCAATTTATCGGAAAGAAAACTAACCATAGTTATAGTTTATGTAAGCACAGTCTTGTTTCAAGTGTATAGGAAAACACTCCTTGATGGTAAAAAACCGACTTTGTGTGAATCGAAACGAGGGGATCAAAGCGACCTGTTAGGTAACAATTTGCGGTCCTATGATTCGCCTATTGTCCCTTTGAGAAGAGACTAGGGTGTAGTGAGATGATAAGAGAAAAATTGAAAGAGTATATTGAGAGACGGTGGACTGTTATTGTTGTAATATCCTCCTTGTCTTTGTATTTTCTGTTTTTCTCTTTTTCTTTTTTTGGCCTTTTGATCGATCCGATCCTGTGCTTTGCTTTATGTGAAGATCTTTTGAAAGACAGAACGCGTATATTGAAACTGTCAGTTGTAAAATTCTTTTTGACCCTGCTTACAGTTTGTATCATATTCCGTGCTTTTTTCTTTAAATGGATCGATTCTGCTGTTATAAGAACGATCTGTTCCATGCTCCCATTTGGTGTAAAAGAGTTTGTCATTATTGGTGGTCTTGTCCTGTCCGTCTTTTCTTTGCCTGCTTTGTATTTTGGCATTGGTAAAATGCTGAAATATTTCAACGGTGAGTGGGAAAGTCCCAAGCCGATCGAGAAAGAAGAAAGGATCTGGGCTCTTTTGCTTTGTATCGTTTCGGCTTTTGGAGTGATCGGCGTTTGTTCCAAATCTTCTTTTCTTTATCCGTTTAACGACTGGGATGATGCGAACTGTTTCTTTACAGTCGGAAAAGCGATGTTCAATGGGATCGTTCCTTACCGCGATCTGTTTGAACAGAAAGGACCGCTTTTATATGCGTTGCATGGTTTTGCCTGGATAATCTCACATGATTCGTTTTTAGGTGTCTATTTCCTGGAATCAGTCTGTGCAACTGTCTTTCTGTATTACAGTTACAAGACGATCCGGCTTTACGTAAATAAGAAAGCTATTTTTGCCATTCCACTTATGGCGTTTGTTTGCTACACGGCTTCTGCATTCAAGGACGGTGACAGCGCGGAAGAGATCAGCTTGCCCTTCATTGCTGCTTCGATCTATTTGATCGTCCGCGCATTGAGGGAGGATAGAGATGTAACGAACAGGGAGGCTTTGATCATTGGTGCTTTGGCAGGATGGGTCTTCTGGATCAAATTTTCTCTGATCGGTCTTTATTTGGGCTGGTTTGCGGTCTACGCCTTTATTTTGTTGAAAAAAAGAAAGATCAAAAAGATCTTTCTGCAGATCGCATATATCGCTGCCGGGGTATTGCTGGCGAGTGCTCCGTTTATTGTTTATTTCGGTTTGAATCATTCGCTTCTGGATTGGCTGAAGGTCTATATTTACGATAATCTGTTCTTATACAATGACGAAAAGGCGAATGTACTTGGAAGTTTGAGGACCGGATATCTTCACTTTGAGGACAATAACAAGATCATTTTCAATTTATGCCTCTTAGTGATCCTTTTATACCTGTGCCGGATGAAAAAAGCCACTTCTTCCTGCATTGTGATGATGATCGTTTTTGAATTTGTCCTGATTTATATGGGAGGAAGACGTTACAGATATTATTCTTTTGCGATGAACGCTTTTATCCCTTTGGGGATGGTTGGTTTATATCGTATACTCAGAAACAAAGTCCCGGAATATCTGAATAAAAAAGTCGCACTTTGTATTCTGACGGTTTCCTGCATCCTTTTATCCCTTTATCTGTCACCTTCCAGATATCTGCTTGGAGTGGACAGAGATGAACTTCCGCAATTCCGTTTTGCGAAGATCATGCATGAGAAAGATGAAGATCCGACTTTACTGAATTATGGTTTCCTGGATGGCGGCTTCTATACTGCTGCTGATATTCTTCCAAGCTGCAAGGCGTTCTGCAAACTGAATATAGACCTGCAGGAAATGGATGCTTTGCAGGACAAGTATTTGAAAGAAGGACTGTGCGATTTCGTTGTAAGCAAACGGAAGATTGATAGTAATAAGTATAAACTGATCGAAACGATGACCTTTCCTTATAACGACACGACCCAGACGTTCTATTTGTACGAACGGAAATAAAGGCGAGATCCTATAAAAAATAACAGAGAAGACAAAAGACTATATAGGATCGGTCAAAAGCATATCGCTTTGGCTAAGGAAGAGCCATTTCGAAATGAATTTGTAGTACAATAGAGCCATGAGTAAATCTCGTGCTTTTTATATTGAACATTGGCAGGTCATCGCGCTGATCCTGATGTGTTATGATTTTGTGACGATCTGTTTCTCATACTTTTCTGGATTGTGGCTGAGATTTGATTTCCGTTTCCAGAGTATTCCGGCAGTTTATCTCAGCGTTTACTATAAAATGATCATTCCTTATGCGCTGGTATGCATTTTCATATACTGGCGTTTTAAGTTGTACAGAAGCATTTGGCGATTTGCGAGCTACAACGAACTGACGAACATCATTCTCTCAAATATCATCTGCGGTGTTTTCAATTATGCAGTGACAAGAGTTTTCGGTGCGAGGATGCCGCTCTCCTATCATATTGTCGGTTTCCTGTTACAGATCATCCTTTGCGCGATCATTCGTTTCTCTTACCGCTTCGTTCTGATGCTGAAAAGACAACAGAGGAACAGCAAGAATGCAACCAGAGTCATGCTGATCGGAGCAGGAGATGCGGGAATGACGATATTGAGGGATATCAACAAGAATATCGAAAGCAGCTCGCGCGTCGTTTGCATCATCGATGACAATACCAATAAGTACGGAAGGTATATCGAAGGTGTTCCGGTAGTGGGCGGAAGAGACGATATCCTGGCAAATGTCGAGAAATACAACATCAACGAGATCTATTTTGCCATTCCTTCGGCATCCGCTTCCACCAGAAGGGATATTCTGAATATCTGTCGTGAGACGGATTGTGAGATCAAGGTCCTTCCGGGTATTCAGCAGATCGTTAATGGCGACGTTTCGGTCAATATGATGAAGAACGTTGCGATCGAAGACCTGCTTGGAAGGGATGTTGTCAAAGTCAATAATGAAGAGATCTTTGATTTCATCAACGGAAAGGTCATCATGGTCACCGGAGGCGGTGGCTCGATCGGCTCGGAGCTGTGCCGGCAGATCGCCAAGCACAGTCCGAAGCAGCTAGTTATTTTCGATATCTATGAGAATAATGCTTATGACATTCAGCAGGAACTGAAAAGGACGCATCCGGAATTGGATCTGGTCGTCATGATCGGTTCGGTCCGGGATTCCAAGAGAGTCGATCATGTCTTCAGTCTCTATCATCCGGATGTCGTTTATCATGCAGCTGCGCATAAGCATGTACCGCTTATGGAGGCTTCACCTAACGAAGCAATCAAGAACAATACAATCGGCACCTTCAAGGTTG
>CADBND010000061.1 GCA_902795875.1 uncultured Erysipelotrichaceae bacterium | reverse complement strand
CCGTCTATCGCAATATGAACGATCGTTCCTTCTTCTGAACAGGCGATCGTTTCGATCGCGTTGTCGTTCATCAGCTTGTCGTTTCCGACCAGAACTATCCTGCCGTCAATGATGGCTTCGATACCTTTACCAGCCAGTTCCTTGATCGAAGAGATCCTTGTATTGTCGATCTGCTTTCCGTATTCTTTTACGATGGATTTTCCTATCGGATGATTGGAATAGGCTTCCGCAAGGGCGGCATATTCCAGAAGTTCCTCTTTACTCATCGTACTGTTGTGGATCGTTGTAACTTCAAATATTCCCAGTGTGATCGTACCTGTCTTGTCAAAGGCGACGCATCCTGTCTTGGAGAGAGCTTCCAGATAGTTGGAACCTTTGATCAGAACGCCTGCCTTACTGGCACCGCCGATCCCCGCAAAGAATGTGAGCGGGATGGAGATGACCAGAGCACAGGGACAGGATATGACAAGGAATGTCAATGCCCGGAACACCCAGGAAGAGAATTCGAGCTGTCCATGCAGTACGAAACGAATGAATAACGGTGGTATGACAGCCAGTGCCAAGGCGCTGTAACAGACAGCCGGCGTATAATAGCGGGCAAATTTCGTGATGAAATCTTCCGACTTGGATTTGTTGCTGGTGGCATTCTCGATCAGGTCGAGGACCTTGGATACGGTCGAATCTGAGAACAATTTCGTCGTCTTTACACGGATGAGAGAAGTCAGGTTGATACAGCCGCTTATGACCTTATCGCCGACTGCTACATCTCTTGGCTTGGATTCGCCGGTGAGGGCGGATGTGTTGAGCGATGTTTCTCCTTCTACAACTTCGCCATCGATCGGGATCTTTTCTCCGACTCTTACGACGATGATGTCACCGATCTCCACTTCATCGGGATCGACCTCTTCGATCTGCCCGTCTCTTTCGATGTTGGCATGATCGGGACGGATATCCATCAGGGCGGCGATGTTCTTCCGCGATCTGTTGACCGCATAGGACTGGAACCATTCACCGATCTGATAGAACAGCATGACTTCAACACCTTCCTGATATTCGCCCAGAGCGATCGCACCGATCGTGGCGATGGCCATCAGGAAATTCTCGTCGAAACGTTCCCCGTTCTTTATGCTGAGAAGCGCTTTTCTTAGGATATCATAGCCTACGGTCAGGTAGGGGATCATGTAAAGGATGAATTCCAGAGCCTTGTTTTCTATCTTAAGAAAGTGCAGTACTACAAGCAAGACAAAGGAAACGATGATCCGTATCAGATTCCTTTTCTGTTTCTTGTTCATAAGAAGATCTCGCAGTCGTCTTCAACTTTCTTGCAGTTTTTTAATACTTCTTTCATGACTTCTTTTTCGTTGACGCCTTCTTCAAATTCGACGGTCATCTTCAAGGTCATGAAGTTGACGACAGCATCCTTGACGCCGGTCGTAGCTTTTGTAGCTTCTTCCATCTTGTTTGCACAGTTTGCGCAATCTACATCGATCTTGTATGTCTTTTTCATATCTGTCCCTCCATATTGAACATATGAACATTTGTTCATATGTATTATATAACCCTTTCTTGCGAGATGCAATACATATGTTAAAATATTGATGCATGAATATCCTGGACTATATCAGAGAAAGAGGAGACCTGTCTTTCAAGGCCGATCCGTTCAACGAAGTGGACAATCTTGTATTCGCACAGATGATCTATGCGGATTTTGAAAAGTATCTGGGTGATGGACAGCGAATGACGATCGGCGAGCTTGGAAAGGCTTATTTTGACGATTTCGGGGAAGACAGAGACATCAGCCGTATTTTCAATAAGGATGGGGTCATGACACTGAAGGAAGCCTATAAGAGTCCCCGCTACAAAGATCTTCCTGTATATAATTTCGTGTCGCGGCTCGACAAGGAAACGACAGAACAGTTTACGGCGGTGATGGTGGATCTTCCCGATCGGACGACTGTCGTCTGTTTCAAGGGGACGGATGAACACATGATCGGCTGGAAGGAAGACTGCTTCCTTTCCTATAAAGATATCGTCGGACAGACTTATGCGGTGAATTATATCAATCAACACTGTTCCATCTTCCGGCAATATCGGATTTTAGGTCATTCCAAGGGTGGCAATCTGGCTTTGTATTCCGCTCTTCGCTGCAATCCTTTACTTCGGATGCGGATAAAAGATATCTATTCCGATGACGGACCGGGTCTACGTCCGGGTTCTTTCAAGGAGAAGGAATTCGACAGGATAAAGGACCGTTATCATCTGATCGTTCCGGAAAAGGACGGTGTCGGAACGATCTATGAGATGGCCAAAAGAAAGACGATCGCCCGGATCGATACGAGAAACATCATCGAGGCTCACAGTATGATGAGATGGCAGATCAAGGCCAATCATATCCAGCATGCCGATGGGGATTCCTATCAGACGGACCGGACCAGACAGGCTCTTGTTCAATTCCTGAAGGATACGACACCCAAAGAACGGGAGATCTTTACTGAAGAGGTATTCAAGGCATTCGATGATGCGAAGATCACGACTGTCTCTGAGCTCGCTCATGGAGGCCTGCCGATCATTCTGAAGGTCGCAAAGGAGCTTTCGGAGATGGACACGGTCGCCAAGTCTACGGCGATGAAACTGACGAAGGCTTTTTCGACCAGTATCACCAGCGATCTGTATAAGTCGATGAGTGAGAAGAAGGATGCCTTTTTCAATAAAATGCCTTTTGGAAAGAAGGAAGAGAAAAAAGATGTGGTGGAACAGGATCAGAAATGATCCTGTTTTTTAAATGGAAGGTTGAAAATAAGACGATGAAAAGGGTAGAATGAAAGAGTTTTAAAGGGGATTTTATATGGATAGATTTGATGCAAAATATCTGAAGAAATGTGATTCGATGCATTTTATCATGCCGTTCATGTTTCCTGACCGCTGTGATAATCAGGCTTTCTTCACTTTTCAGATCGATTTGACCAATCTCAATGAGTATATCAAAAAGAAGAATGCGGATGGTCCGGACTACAAATACAACATGTTCCAGTGTATCGTGACGGCTGCTTTGAAGATCATTACGCTGCGTTCGAAACTTTCGATCTTCATTAAGGACAGAAAGATGTACAGCCGGAATGAAGTATCCGCTGCTTTTACAGTCAAACAGGAATTCAAGGATGACGGCGGGGAAGTGCTCGCTTTCATTCATTCCAAACCGGAGTGGAACATCGATGATGTCCACAACGAGCTCAGAAGACAGCTTCTGAAGCTGAAAGACAAGAGTTATGTCGATGAATCCACGGGTTTCATGGACAAGTTCAACATATTACCTAAGTTCATCTCCCGTCCGGTACTTCGTTTCGTGTGTTGGCTTGAAAAACACAATCTGATACCGCCGGCACTTGTCGAGACCGATCCGTATCATTCTTCGATCGTCCTGGCGAACCTGGGTTCCATCGGTCTGCCTGACGGATACCATCATCTGACCAACTGGGGGACGACTTCCATGTTCCTGGTGATCGGAAAATCCGATATAATGCCTTTCTTTGAGAACAACAAGACTGTCTTCAAAGAGGGCGTGAAGCTTGGTTTTACGATCGATGAGCGTATTGCGGACGGCTATTACTTCTCAAAGTCGATCAAGATGCTGCAGCTGTTCCTGGAACAGCCGGAACTGCTTGACAGACCTTTGAATGAAAAGCTTTCCGATGAACTTTGGCAGAAGATCAATATGAAATAAGGATGTCTAGTAGACATCCTTTTCTGTGATAAATAAGTCGAGAGGAATATCGTTCTCTTCGATGGGCAGAAAGTCCAGTTTCTGAACTTCGAAGGCGATGCCGATCTTTAATGCTTTGGTCTCTTTCAGATATCTGTCATAATAACCGCCGCCATATCCAAGGCGGTCTTTTCTTTTGCTGAATCCAACGCAGGGGACAAGGATCACGCCGATGTCTTCTTTTTCGATCTTGATCGATGTGTTCGGATCAGGCTCCGGGATGCCGTATCTGTTTGGGATAAGAGGTCCTTTGGGGAGATAGGCTTCCATTTTCCTGTTAGGAAAAATCACGGGATAGGCAATAGGAAAACGCTTTTCAAGAGAAGACAGGTCTACTTCTGAGCCAATGGGATAATAGGAAAAGATGACTTTGTCTTTCAGATAGGGAAGGAGTTTCTCGATGATCTTCTCAGAAAAGTCTTTTCTTTGTTCAGGCGTGAGGCTGTCACGTCTAGACAGGCAGAGTTTTCGAAGCGTTTTCTTATCGTTTGACATCTGGATGTGTGAAATAGGTCATCAGGAAGCCGGCAATGCAGCCGATGATCATCGCGATCGCCGCATGCAGGATCGAAGATCCCGGTCCGATCGTTGTGATGATACCGAAGGTTCCGAAGGATGCCATCGCAAAGGACTTGACTTTCATGATGCCGGAATATAAGCCTGCCAGAAAGCCACCGATGCATAAGGATGCGAGGGCTTTGGAGTCTTTCATGACGATCCCGAACAGGGCGGGTTCGCTGGTTCCGCCGATGGCAGCAGTAATGGCTGAAGCGAGCGTCTGCGGGTCTTTATCCTTCAGGTACAGAGCGAGTGTTACAGCTCCGAGGATATTGTTGTAGAGAACATTGGAAAAGAACAGGATCGGGTCGACACCGGATGAAGCGAGTAAAAGCATCGCACTGAGGTTGGCTCCGCCCAGTCCGCCGATCGTTATGAAAGGGATGATCGCACACATGATGGCGTTGCCCAGAGGTCCGAGATCTTTCAGTTTCAGGATCAGTTTGACCAGCTGGTCTCCCAGGAAGACACCGAGAGGTCCGATGAGGCAGAAGGCGATCGGTACCATAATGACGATGACAAGCATCGGGAACAGGACAGGCCGGATGTTTTCTTTCAGGATCTTATGAAGGAATTTTTGAACATAAGACATGATCCAGATCATGATGATCGAGGAGATGACCTGATTGCCATAGTTCGTGGAGGCGATCGGAAGAGAGAAGATGGATAGTTTTTTCCCTTCCTGTACCAGTCTTACGAATTCCGGTGACAGCAGCATTGCTCCGGCAAGAGCGGAGAGGAAACGGTCGGTCTTGAAGACACCGGCTGCCGAGAAGGCTGTATAGATCGGCATGAAGTAATAACCGGCATCGGCCACAAAGGACAGCACAATAAAAGTGTCCGATGTTTCGGAAAGGATATTCAATACGGATGGACCGGCAATGATGAGTGCGACTTTCAGCATGCCTACGCCGATCATGATCGGCAATGTAGGAACGATGCAGTCGATCATGGAAGACAGGGCTTTCTGAATGATCGTCTTTATGTTTATCAGGACTTTATTCATACAAGGTTATTCTAACATGAAAAAGAAAAGACCTCTTTTCAGAGATCTTCGCGTATCGAGTAGATGCAGCCGCAATAGTTCTGATGGTACAGACCGAGCGGTTTGTTCAGAGCTTCGTTTTTTGTGATGCCGTCTCCTTTTTTGAAATCGGCGTAGAGATAGGTGACATCCGGATATTTCTGCTGCAGTTTCTCACCGATCTGATTGATCCAGTCGGCGTTCTTGCGGTTGGAGATCGACATGACGGTGGTGCAGTATTCGTAGTGATGTTTCGATGCATAGCGGAAAGTCTCTTCCATACGCAGTTCATAACAGACCCTGCATCTTCTTCCGCCTTCCGGTTCGTCCTTGAGCGCTTCAAGATCTTTCATGTAGTTTGCGTTGTCGTAGCGATCCACGATGAGTCGGATCGAATCGTCGTTCAGTATGGAAAGATACTGTCTGAGCGCATCGAGCCTTCTTTCGAATTCTTCATAAGGATAGATATTGGAATTGGAAAAGAAGATCGTGATCTTGAAATACTGTCTCAGATACTGAAGGGGATAGACCGAGCACACACCGCAGCAGATGTGTATCAGCAGTTCAGGTCTTCCTTTGAGTTCAGCGATCTGTTTGAGATGTTTCTGATAGTTATTCATTGGTCAGAAACATGGAATCGCCGAAGGAGAAGAAACGGTATCTTTCTTTAACGGCTGTCTTGTAGGCATCGAGGATCATCTGCCTGGAACACTGCGCCGCGATCATCATGATCAGTGTCGATTTCGGGAGATGGAAATTGGTGATCTGCGCATCGATGCTTTTGAACTCGTAGGGAGGATAGATGAAGATGTTCGTGTCGCCGGAGCATTCTCTGAATTCGCCGAAGCGGTTGATCACGGTCTCCAGTGTTCTGGTGGATGTGGTTCCGATCGCAATGATGCGCCGTCCTTCTTTTTTGGCGAGATTGAGGCGTTCAGCCGTATAGGCGGACATCGTATAGAATTCCGAATGCATGACATGATCCTCGATCTTTTCTTCCTTGACCGGTTTGAAGGTGCCCAGTCCGACATGAAGGGTCACATCGAGGATCTCTATGCCTTTGTCTTTGATCCTTTCGATCAGTTCGTTGGTGAAATGAAGGCCGGCTGTAGGACAGGCGGCGGAACCGTCGACTTTGGCATATACGTTGTTGTAACGGGAATTGTCTTTCAGTTTTTCGTGGATGTAGGGAGGTGTAGGCATCATTCCGACCTCATTGAGGACTTCCAGGAATATGCCTTCGTAATGCATCCGGAATATACGGATACCTTCCGGTCTGCGTTCGATACATTCACCATACAGCTTTTCGGAAAAGTCAATGATCGTGCCTGTTTTGATGGCTTTGGCATTTCCGCAAAGGCACTCGCACAGATCTCCTTCGATCTTCAGGATCAGCACTTCCACTTTGGCCAGGGTTTCCCTTTTTGTCCCATAGAGCCTTGCGGGTATGACTTTGGAGTTGTTTCTTACGAGGACATCTCCGGGATGGAGATAATCGATGATATCGTAAAAATGGCGGTGTTCGATCACCCCTGTTTTCTTATGCAGGACCATGAGCCGCGAATCGTCCCTTTTATCGGTGGGATGCTGGGCGATGAGCTCTTCGGGCAGTTCAAAATCAAAATCGTTGAGATCCATCAGAATCCTCTTTCGTCAAATCCGTATTTGTGCAGGATATATTCCTTGTATTCGAGGAAGCGGTCTTCCGCTATGGCTTTCCGGATGCCTTCCATCAACCGGATGAGAAAGCGCAGATTGTGTATGGACATCAAACGGTTTCCCAGCCCTTCGTCGTTGCGGAAGAGGTGGTTGAGATAGGCTTTTGTATAATTGCGGCAGCATTCGCAGTCGCATTCCGGATCCAGCGGTGTGAAATCTTCCTTATATATATTCTTTTTTATGTTGATGCGTCCCTGTGAGGTCATCAGGGTACCATGCCTTGCGATACGGGTCGGCAGGACACAGTCGAACATGTCTACGCCTCTTTCAACTGCTTCAAGGATGTCGTTGACTGCGCCGATCCCCATCTCATAACGCGGTTTATCTTCGGGCAGATAGGGAAGCGTATAGTCCAGCATACTGTAATGGGTCTTCTTGTCTTCGCCGACGGATGTTCCGCCGATCGAATAGCCGTCAAAATCCATCTCTACGAGCTTTTCGGCACAATAACGGCGCAGATCGGGATATTCCGATCCCTGTACCACACCAAACAGTGCCTGATCTTCGCGGGTATGGGCGTCTTGTCCTCTTTTTGCCCAGCGGAGTGTACGGTCGACAGAATCTTTCGCGTACTCATAGGTGCTGGGATAAGGGATACACTCATCGAAAGAGATGGCGATATCCGATCCGATCGCTTCCTGTATGCGTATCGAATCTTCGGGAGACATGAACAGTTTTGAACCGTCGAGATGGGACTTGAAAGATACACCTTCTTCTTTTATCTTGCGCGAGTCAGCCAGTGAGAAGACCTGAAAACCGCCTGAATCGGTCAATACAGGTCCGTCGTAATTCATGAAAGAGTGGATGCCTCCGGCTTTTCTGAGGGTCTCTTCTCCGGGTCTGAGCCAGAGATGATAGGTGTTGCCCAGAATGATGGAAGCATGGATATTTCTGATGTCGTCGGATGAGAGAAACTTGACGGTCGCTTGCGTTCCTACCGGCATGAAGACCGGTGTGTCAACGATCTTTCCGAAGACGTTCAGACGTCCCAGACGGGCGTTTGAATGTGCGTCCTTATGGACCAGTTCGTATTTGAATCCCTTATTTTTCATACCTCAATATAATAACATATACATGTTATACTGAAATCATGAAATCCAAACAGCTGAAGACATACAATCTGCCTGAAGACAGTACGGTGATCGCCCAGATCGATGCGAAGCCCAATTACATCTTCGTGATCCTGATCCTGATCGCTTTATTTTCTTTTACGATGGATGTGCCCCGGACTTACGGCATCATTCTGATGTGCGTTTCGATCGCCTGCCTGGTCTATATGCCCAGAGTCCTTCTGATGGAGTTCTACAACGAATATCTCGTTCTTTACAACAAGGCAGATAAGAGCAGCTGTGTCCTGATCTATTACGATGAGATCAGTTCCTGGCATTACAGCAGGGGAGCCAGCCACGATTATCTGTATATTGAGCTTGCTGACGGTACAAGCGAGAAGATCGAAGCCTTCTCCCGTTCGATCTTTGAAAGCAATATGAACCGCTTCCTCAAGGACAAGAAGCGCAAGAATCCCTGATGAAGATCGTTGCTCTGGATTTCGAGACGGCCAACGCTTCCTCGGCTTCGGCCTGTTCCCTTGGCGTGGCGGTATATGAGGATGGGGAGATCCTCGACAGCTTTGAGTGGTATTTCAAGCCGCATCATCGATACAATTACTTTACCAATACGCATATCCATGGCATCCGCAAGGAAGATGTGCAGGATGAGAATGAATTCGTTTTTTATTATGAGGAACTTTGCGCATTGCTGGAAGGAGCCATGATCGTCGCTCATAACGCGCCGTTTGATATCGGGGTACTGAATGCAATGTGCGATGTGTACGGTCTCGATCATATCAAATGCCCGTATATCGATACGGTGGTGATCTCCCGAAAGGTCTATCCGGAACTTTATAACCACCGGCTCAATACGGTCGCCGAATATCTTGATATCGATCTGAAGCATCATAACGGAAAGTCCGATGCCTATGCCTGTCTGATGATCCTGTTGAAGGCGATGCAGGCATATGGCTGCTTTGATGTGGAAGAATTCCTGTCAAAGATCAGGATCTATCCCAGAAACAATATGTAAATTTTTTCATTCATAGAAAAAGTTTACAATAATTCATGTTTGGCATATAATGAAACTATCTTTACTATGAGGTAGATCCATATGAAAGAATTTGAAAACAATGCGTACTTCTGGCAGAAGGTGGATACTCTTTATTCGTCAGGTGACTTCAAGGTCGTCTGCCGCAAGGGAAGTGCTCACAAGGCTTATCCGTCTTTGACTTATCCCTGCGATTTCGGTTATATCGAGACCTTCAGCAACGACACCGATACTTCCATGGAGGTGTTCCGTTCAAGGAAGAGCGATACCGTCGATGCGATCGTCGTCTGTGCGGATATCATCGACAAGCGCTTTGAGGTGAAGGCTCTGGTGGGACTGAATGAAGAGGAATGCCAGGATGTGCTTCATTTTCTCAATTGTACGGATTATCAGAAATCCGTACTGCTCAGAAGGGGAAAGGACATTCCCGCCTGGAGCGAAACAGAGTAGCATTACGCTACTTTTTTAATACCGGTATCTGTTAGAATAAAAATATGGAAAAAAGAAAAGAATTCATATTCAACGCATTCTACATCGCCATTATATGTGGGATCGTTTATATTTCTATAAATTATCTGCTTCCTATCCTGCTGCCGTTCATTCTGGGCTTCTTTTTTGCGTATCTGGCAATCAAGGGATGCCGGCGGATCTTTAAGGAAGAAAGCAAGATCAACAGAGCGATCACTTTGATCTGCATCTATCTGGGCGTCATCGCTTTTCTGGTCCTGATCGTTTCGCTGGGTGTGACAAAGCTTGGTGACTTTATAAAGACACTGCCAAGCTTCTATAAAAATACACTGGAACCCTATATCGGATCTCTGGAGAACGCTTTCCTGGAACTTGGTGAGTCGTTGCCGGAGAATCTGTCAGATTTCTTCTCTGATGTCACTGACGGGATCTTCGAAGGATTGAAATCCCTTTTGTCTTCCGCTACGACGGGACTGGTGAATTTTACGACTTCCATCATCACGACAGCTCCGGAACTGCTGGTATCGATCGTCGTCATGTTCGTATCATCGTTCTATATGGCTTTCGATTATGAGAATATCGCCCGCTGGTTCACGGCTGCCATGCCGGAAAAGGGAACGGCCGTTTTCTATGAACTGAAAGACTTCTTTGAGAACACTTTATTGAAGATCATCGGTTCCTACATCACCATAATGGGTCTGACATTCGTGGAACTGTTCATCGGGCTGAGCCTGATCGGGATAAACAATTCCGGCATGTGGGCGTTCATCATATCCTTTTTGGATATTTTGCCTGTTCTGGGTGTCGGGACGGTGCTCATACCCTGGTCTTTGAGCCTTCTTTTGACAGGAAAAGTTCTTCTGGGCATCGAGATCATCGTGATCTATCTGATCATCACCGTCGTCCGAAACATCGTTGAGCCGAGACTTGTCGGCACCAATCTGGGTCTGCATCCTTTGGCTACACTGATGTCGATGATCACCGGTTTACGGCTGTTCGGTTTCGTGGGAATGTTCGGACTTCCTCTGGCACTGTCTTTCATCGTTTCCCGAAACAAAGAAAAACAGCTCTTTGTCAGAGCTGAGGAAGAACCGAAGAAGAAAAACAAGGCCAAAAAAGTCCTGAAAAAGAAAAAGAAGTGATCAGCTGTTCAGCTGTTCGATGAGCTTTATCGCCTGGGAAAGATCTTCCAGTATGATGAAGCTTTTTTCTTTGGCTTCTTTCGAGATCTTTGCGAGATCGGGGATATGGACGACCTTTAGTCCGGCGTTGTATGCGGACAGGATGCCGTTGTTGGAATCTTCGAAAGCGAGGATCTCGTCTTTATCGAAATCGAAAGCTTTGATGGCTTTCAGATAGATATGGGGATGCGGCTTGGATTCTTTCAGGTCATCGCCGTATACGATATGATCGAACAGCCCGCTGATCCCTGCAAGTTCCATAAACATGTCGGCACGGTCCTTGTAGGTGGAAGTGGCGACAGACTTTTTGATCCCTTTCTCATCGAGATAGGCGAAGAGTTCATCGACTCCTTTTTTCTTCTGAATGCCTTTTGTCTGAAGATATTCCTTATGTAATACTTCGACATCTTCAAAGAATCTGTCGAAGGGGAAATCAGGTCCCATTTTTGTCATGAAAAGTTCCCTTGTGGCAGCCATGTTCAGACCCATTGAGGAAAGGATGAGATCTTCGCTTACACCGTAGCCTTTTCTTTCGCTGCAGGCCAGGGCTGATTCATAATAGATCTTTTCTGTATCCAGAAGCAGACCGTCCATGTCGAATATGCATAATCTGATCATGTCTGCATTGTAAGGGATAAGTAAAAAAATGACAAGCAGGCCAATTCTGTGGTCATTTCTCTTTTTTATGCAGGCAGTTTTTTATAAAATAAAGATAGATACGATGGCGGGATCGTCGATCCCTGCATTCTTAAAACAGAATCAAGTAAAGAAACGTCCCGCTCGTATGGAAGGAAGGTTAAAAATGAAAAAGAAGATCACTTTGTTGTTTGTGCTGATCCTGCTGGTATCTCTGTTTACCGGATGTGCCAAGAAGGAAGAAGAACCGGCACCTTCGTCTGAGCCTGAGATTGAAGATCAGCTCTCCGCTATCCAGAAAGCCGGAAAACTCGTAGTCGGTATCGAGGGTACATATCCTCCGTTCAACTTTGTGGACGACAATGGCAATTATGCCGGATATGACGTCGATGTTGCTACTGCTGTTGCGGAACATCTCGGTGTCGAAGTTGAATTCGTCATGGCAGAATGGGATGCGCTGCTGGTAGGTATCGATTCCAATCGTTGGGATACCGTTATCGCCGATGTCACTGCTACACCTGAAAGAAGAGAAAAATATGATTTCTCTGATCCTTATTTGTTTACAGCCAGACAGGTCGTCGTAAAGACCGGTAATGAAGTTGACATACATTCTCTGGAAGATCTCAATGGCAAGAAGGTTGCTACCAATGTCACCAACTCCTGGGCAAGCAAGCTGGAAGAACTCGGTGCTACGATCGTCCCGATCGAAAATACCGACCAGTGTGCACAGGCTGTTATCAATGGCAGTGCCGATTTCTGTATGTTCAACAACATCGTCATGAACGAATATATGAAGAACCATCCGGAAGCAGAACTTGAAGTTGCGTTCGTCATCGAGACGGATGTCAATGAAGTTTCCATTCCTTGCCGTAAGGGCGAAGAGAGACTGCTCGCGGAGTACAATGCTGCTCTGGAAGAACTCAGAAGCAGTGGCAAGCTCGCTGAATTATCAGAGAAATGGTTCTACGCTGATCTGACCAAGAATCCGTTAGGCAACTGATCAGACTGATATAGTCATAACAAATCAGCGATAGAGTTTCTTTATCGCTGATTTTCTTTAAGGAGTAGATCATGGATAATATCTTTTTACATTTCGGTGACCGTTTCATAAGGATCGTAAGGATCCTGATCGAATCGTTTCCGAAACTGCTTGTTCCGTGTCTGAAGATCACGATCACGCTTACGTTGTTTTCGTTTTTCTTCGGCCTGATACTGGCTTTGATCATAGCCTTGGTGCAGGTCGCGGATATCAAGGGATTGAAACAGTTTGCGCGTTTCTATGTCTGGATCTTCAGAGGAACACCTTTGATGCTGCAGTTGTTCATCATATTCTACGGCTTGCCTTCGTTCGGTATCTTTTTCAACGGCTATGTGGCGGCGATCATCGCTTTCTCTTTGAATCTTGCCGCATACAATTCCGAGATCATACGTTCGGCCATTCAGGCTGTTCCTGTGGGGCAAAGTGAAGCAGGCTATATGGTCGGACTCAATTATTTTCAGGTCATGACCCGGATCGTTTTGCCTCAGGCGGCAAGGATCGCTTTCCCGCCGTTGTTCTCGTCTTTGATCGGTCTGACGAAGGATACTTCGCTCGCTTCATCGATCACTGTTATCGAGATGATGTCTGTGGCTAAGAGGATCGCTGCGGTATACTATGAACCGTTCTGGATGTACATGGAAGCCGGTTTCATCTATTTGATGATCTGTACGATCCTGACGAAGATGCAGACGGCGTTCGAAAAGAGCATGGAATGGAAGCAGCCTGACGAGGCTGTGCTTGTGAAAGAGGTCACTGAAAAGCAGGACCTTGAAAGAGAAGACAGAGGCTTGAGGTGAATTCGATGTTAGGTGTCAGGAATTTACATAAATCATTCGGTTCGAACCAGGTCCTGAAGGGGATCGATTTCGAAGTAAACGAGGGAGAAGTCATCGCCATCATCGGATCTTCAGGTTCCGGTAAGACGACTCTTTTAAGGTGCATGGCTTTTCTGGAGCAGGCCGACGACGGGACCTTCATGTTCGATGATCTTTCCAAGGATATCCGTACGATCTCGAAAAAGGAGATCAAGGAGATCCGTATGAAGATGGGCTTTGTCTTTCAAAGTTTCAATCTTTTCCGGAACATGACTGCATTACAGAATGTGATGGAAGGATTGACCACGGCAAGAAAGATCCCGGCTGAAGAGGCGAAGAAGACTTCTTTGGAAATGCTGGAAAAAGTGGGAATGCTTGACAGGGCGAATTATTATCCCGATCAGCTTTCCGGCGGACAGCAGCAGAGAGTGGCGATCGCCAGAGCACTTGCAACCAAGCCGGAGGTCATCCTTTTCGATGAACCGACTTCGGCACTTGATCCGGAACTTACCGGTGAAGTCCTGGAAGTCATGGTCAAACTGGCAAGAGAAGGCACGACCATGGTCGTCGTAACACATGAGATGGAGTTTGCGAAGAATGTCGCGAACCGTGTCATTTTCATGGAAAACGGTGTCGTCGTAGAAGAAGGCGACGCAAAGGAAGTTCTGACCGATCCTAAACAAGAGGCTACCAGAAGGTTCCTCAGAAGGATACTCAGAAAAGAAGAAGAAGAATAGAATATTTGGAGGAAACAGATGCGAATCAGCAATATGGGCCTTATGGTCAAAGATCTGGAAGGGGCAAGGAAGTTTTTTGAAGATTATTTCGGTGCGACGCTTCATGATGAATACAGTGAGGACAATGGTTATCATTCCTATATCATGAAGTTTGATGAGAATCCCAAACTTGAGCTCATGACCAAACCGGAGATCGTGGATGTACAAAAAGGACGCAATGATGCGGGCTATGTCCACATCTGTATCAAGGTCGACAGCAAGGAGAAATTCGAAGAGATCCTTGAAAAGACCAGAGCTGACGGCTATGAGATCCTGTATGAACCGGCAACGGTCGGGGGACAGGAGTTCAGAGCTATCACTTTTGAAGACAATATCATCGAAGTCTGTTACTGATCGATCATGTCAGGTAGGATCTGTGTCATAACAGGCGCTTCCGGAGGGATCGGAAGGCAGGTCTGTAAACGATTTATTCAAAACGGCGATCATGTCGTGATGGTCGATATCAGCAAAGAAAAGCTGGATGAGATGGTCGATACATATGGTCTTCATCCGCAGATTGCCACTCCTATGGAACTTGATATCAGCAAGGAAGAGGCGGTCCGGGAAAAGATCGATGAGATCGTAGATCGTTTCTCTGCGATCGATGTTTTGGTCAATACGGCCGGGATCTGCGGTCGATATGACAGAGTCGTCGACCAGTCTTTCGAACAGTTTCAAAAGATTTATGAAGTCAATGTGTTCGGGACTTTTCTGATGATGAAATATGTCCTGAAACAGATGGAAAAACAGGGGAGAGGCTGTATCGTCAATTTCGGTTCGGTCTCCGGCATGCGCGGTTATTCTTATGAGATCGCTTACGGTTCCAGTAAGTGGGCGGTGATCGGAATGAGCCAGACCGTAGCCAACGAATATGGTCTAAAGGGGATCCGCTGCAACAGCGTTTCGCCAGGCTGGGTCGATACCTGTATGATGGAAAAGACGAAGAGCGAATACGAGCATATCAATCCCGGACATGCCGATGAACTGATCGATCTCGGTCCAAGCGGCAGGGCTGCCAGACCGGAAGAGATCGCCGATGTGGTGTATTATCTTTGCAGCGAGAATGCGAGTTATATCAATGGTGCCAATATCGTTATCGATGGCGGCAAGATCACAGGATGATAAGGAGAGGAAGATGAAACAGTTTTTTGATGGGAAGAAAAAAGTGATAGGTATGGTCCACCTTCTGCCTTTACCGGCGAATGCAGCCTACAAGGACAATAAGGACGAGATCGTACAGTTTGCGCTGGAAGATGCAAAGAAGCTGATAGAATG
>CADBND010000060.1 GCA_902795875.1 uncultured Erysipelotrichaceae bacterium | reverse complement strand
TACACGTCCTTACTTTGCCCGGACCCTTCGATGATATGCCTATCAAACGAAAGGCCAGGAACATCTGTTATATTCCTGACCTCTTTATCATATCGATGAATGAATATAATCTTCCACTAAGATCAGGTACAGAATATTCCTGATTTCATAATAGAAAAAGGTACAGACGGCCAGATAGCCGCCCTTCATGATCCCCAGATGATAAGCGAACACACAGATACAGGAGAAGATCCTGATGATATCCATGAGCACATTTCTTTGTCTTTTCATATATGCTTAAAGATCGATTTCCATCCTTCAGTATACAAAAACTCCCCAGTCATAACAATTCAAAAACAGCCCCGAGGCTGTCTGAGGATCTTTATCTCCTGAAAAAGATAACCGTTTCAGAATAACAGGAAAAGAAGTGAATCCACCACCATCAGAAGCAAGGCGATGATCACGGTCGGACGGGAATAGAATACGATATTTGTGATACGGTTGGACTTCAGTTTCTGTATCTGTATCCTCTCGTAACGTCCCGAAATGAACAGATAAGCCGCCACGATGATGATCACCGCCAGAACATAAGCCACATAGCGGGTGATCGAAGCCGGAACGACACAAAGTGCATAGATCAAGGCGTTGAATAAAATGTGAATGATGATGGTAGGACGGATGCTGCGATAACGCAGGGAAGTCTTGCCCAGCTGCACGCCCATCGCAAAAGCAGGGATCATCTCCGCAAAAGAAAGATGTGCCAGGGCAAAGACCACGGAACAGGCATAGAGACCGAAATTCTTCCCGTATTTCGATAAGGCAGACAGCAATACACCTCTGAAAGCATATTCTTCAATGATCGGCGTGACGATTATCAGCATGAACACATATAAGGCGTTATCCAGATTCGCCTCATCATAGCTGAAACCAATGCTGGAGATCAGTTTTCCCTCCATATTGATATAGGAAAATAAGATATTCGAAACATACGTGAGACCCAGACAGATCGTAAAAAAGACGATCGTCTGGACGAAAAGATCGGTAAAAGTGGATGTGAAGTCCCTGTTGATGCGCTTAAACGGGATCTTGAACATCTTGCGCATCAGAAAGAAAGGGATCAGTGTTCCGAAAAGTATGATTATGAAATAGATCCCATAATACAGCAGTTCATCCCGCATGATCTGAGGATCTTCCTCGATCAGAAACATATGCAGAAAAAAAGGAAGTATCAACACCATCAGTGCATATACGATCAAAAGAAGGCCGATCGTATTGAATTTACGCTTCGCATAACGCTTCGAAACGTGATGTTCCTTTTTACTCATATCAAAATTATAGCTTTTTAAAAGATAATAGTAAAATTCAGATTAAGTTCACATTCGGGTCCTATATTTATATATGAGGTGAGGAAAAAATGAAAATGAACATCAAAAACATCATTATCATCTTCCTGGTCGCCCTGCTCGGCTCGGGACTGGGAACCTTTGGAGTGATGTCCCTATATAACAAGGAACACGCACCGGTACAGGAAAACAGCGTAACGATCAACGAAGTGGAATACGCCAATATCGAAAAGACCGATTACACCAAAGCGATCGAAAAAGCCTATAACACCGTCGTAGAAGTCACGTGTGAAGTCAAAACGAACACTTCGGGCAATTTCTTCTTCTTTGAAGGCGGCAGTTCCACATCAACATCCGCAGGATCAGGTGTCATCTTCTCATCTGACGGTTACATCGTCACCAACGAACACGTCATCGACGGACTTGTCGACGAAGAAACGCTCAAAGTCAAGATCTATGACGGCACGACCTATCCGGCCAAAGTTATCGGCTACGACACCAAGACCGATCTGGCAGTTCTCAAGATCGATGCGACCGGCTTGCCCTACGCATCCTTCGCAGACTCTTCCCAGCTGATGCTCGGACAGGATGCCATCGCTATCGGTAATCCGTTAGGACTGGGCATCTCCTGTTCCAACGGTATCGTATCTGCTCTGGAAAAAGAGATCTATATCAACAACGTCTATATGACGGTCATACAGACAAACGCAGCTGTCAACGCCGGCAACTCCGGTGGTGGACTGTTTGACATCAACGGTAATCTGATCGGTATTGTAAATGCCAAGAAATCCGGATCCATGGTACAGACATCTGTCGAAGGAATGGGCTATGCCATCCCGGCCAACACCGTCACCAGGATCATCAACGAACTCATGGCCAACGGCTACGTCAAAGACAGAGCCACACTGGGAGTTAAAGTTGCCACAAATTCATCTTATTACACCACCAACGGTGTCATCATCACTGACCTCATCGAAGGCGGCGGCGCACAGAAAGCCGGCATCCTTCCAAACGATATCATTACCGGAGTCGACGGTCAGGAAGTGAACAGTTATGCGGATCTCTCAAAGGTTCTTGACGCAAAAGCCGTAGGCGACACTGTCAAAGTCACCGTGACAAGAGATGGCCAGGAGATGGAATTCGAAGTCCTTCTCACGGATGCAAGCAGATAGTTAAAACGATCCAAAAAGCCTCTTTGGAAAACAAAGAGGCTTTATTATACCCATGAAAAAAGCATATGGAGATCCATATGCTTTTGTTTGACTTTAAGACTAATCTTCGTCGTCGTCTTTTCTTTCAGCAGCCGTAGCAGCTACGACCTTATCCGTAACATTCTGAGGAGCCGGTTCATATCTGTCGAAATCGATAACATATGTACCTCTTCCCTTGGTCATGGAACGTAATTCCGTCGCATATTTCAGCATTTCAGCCATCGGAACTTCGGCATCGATCTTAGCCTCGCCCGGTTCTGCAGAACCGGTATCCATGATCATACCACGTCTCTTATTGAAATCGCCGATAATATCACCGGTATATTCTTCCGGACAGATGACAGTGACCTTGCCGATCGGTTCGAGAAGGATCGGATTTGCCTTAGGAATACCGGCTTTGAATGCCAGCCTTGCAGCAGCTTCGAAAGAGTTCGGCTTGGAATCTACCGGATGGTAGGATCCATCATACAGCGTAGCCTTGACATTGACGACCTTACATCCCGCAAGAGGACCCTTAGCCATACAGCTTCTCAAACCGGCCTCGACTGAAGGGAAGTAGTTCTTCGGAACAGCACCGCCGAATACTTCTTCAGCGAAGACCATCTCTTCGGAATCAGGATTCGGTTCAAATCTGACCCAAACATCACCATACTGGCCGGCACCGCCGTTCTGCTTCTTGTATTTACCCTGAACTTCAGACTTGCCGCGGATCGTCTCACGATACTGAACCTTCGGCTCTTTGAAGACGACTTCGACCTTGTATCTGCTCTTGAGCTTGTTGACAACAACATCCAGCTGCTGATCACCGACACCGTAGAGGACCTGTTCGCCCGTCTCGGCATTCCGTACAAAGTTCAAAGACTTGTCTTCGATCAGAACTTTCTTCAATGCATCAGACATCTTGTCTTCGTCATCTTTTGTCTTAGGTGAAACTGCAACGCCCAGCATCGGACGCGGATATTCGATATCCTTGAATACGACCTGTTTCTCTTTTGTGCAAAGCGTATCGTTGGTCTCAGTTACCAGCAGTTTGGTCAAAGCACCGATATCACCGCAATGGATCGTGTTGGCAGCTTCCTGTTTCTTTCCGCAAACAGTGAACAGACCGCCGGCCTTTTCAGCCTGATCCTTCTTGGAATTGTATAACGGCGTCTGCGGAGTCAAAGTACCGGAAAGGACCTTGACATAGGAGATCTTGCCGACGAAAGCATCGACGACCGTCTTGAATACCAGACCGGAGAATGCTTCGGAATCATCGGTCTTGAGTTCAACACCGTTCTTGTCGGTAACAGTACCGTATTCGGTATAGAC
>CADBND010000059.1 GCA_902795875.1 uncultured Erysipelotrichaceae bacterium | reverse complement strand
CTGAAGATCTGCGCTGTAACAACGACAAGAGCTGATTATGGGATCATGCGTCCTTTGTTGTTGAAACTCGATAAGGCGGATTGGTGTGATCTTGTTTTGGCTGTTACAGGTACACATCTTCTGAAAGCTTTCGGCAATACTATCAAGGAGATCGAAAAAGACGATCTCAAGATCGGCAAGAAGATCTCTATCATGTCTAAGGCAAATGATAACGCCGTCGAGACGGCCAATATTATGTCGAAGACGGTTTTGAAATTCACGGAATACTTCGAAGAATCGAAACCTGATGTCGTATTGCTTCTGGGCGATCGTTTTGAGACTTTTGAAGTGGCGGCTGCCGCAACTGTTTCAAGGATCCCTGTGATCCATATTGCCGGAGGAGAAACTACGCAAGGAGCGATCGACGAAGTCTTCAGACATTCGATCACAAAGATGTCCTATCTTCATCTGGCTTCAACGGAAGAATATAAGAATCGAATCATTCAGTTGGGCGAGGATCCTAAACGTGTCTACAATACCGGTGCTTTGGGCGTAGAGAACGTTTTGAAGGTCAAGACCTTAAATAAAGAAGAATTGGGCAGGGAACTCAATTTTGAACTCGATAGACCCTACGGTGTCGTTACTTTCCATCCGGTCACATTGGAAAACAACAGCGCTGTGAAACAGCTCCATGAGTTATTGAACGTCTTACATAAGCATCAGGAGATGAAATTCATCATCACCAAAGCCAATGCGGATCCTAGTGGTGAAAAGATCAATGAAGAACTTGAGAAGTTCGTTTTGAAGAATAAGAACTGTATCGTCGTTTCTTCTTTGGGGACCTTGAAATACTTCAGTGCGATCAAGGGTTCTGTTGTGGTGATTGGCAATTCTTCAAGCGGCATAGTCGAAGTTCCTTCCTTCAATAAACCTACGATCAATATCGGTGATCGTCAAAAGGGAAGGATACAAGCCAATAGCATCATCAATTGCAAGCCTGTCGAAACTGATATCGAAAAGGCATTGAGCAAGGCACTGAAGTTTAAAAAGAACGTCGTCAATCCGTATGGCGATGGAAACACGTCATCAAAAATGTTAAGAATAATAAAGAAAACTTTCTATGGAAAGAGTATTGATTTGAAGAAAGTCTTCTATGATCTGGAGAAATAATGAAGAATATTGCGATCATTCCCGCTAGAAGCGGATCGAAAGGCTTAAAAGACAAGAATATCCGTTTGCTGAACGGCAAACCGCTTTTGGCCTATACGATCGAAGCGGCTTTGAAATCGAAATGTTTTGATGTCGTCATGGTCTCGACCGATTCCAAGAAATACGCAAAGATCGCTATAGAATATGGAGCCGAGGTCCCGTTTTTAAGAGGGGAAGACAATTCCAAGGACAGTGCTTCTCCATGGGAAGTGGTGAAGGAAGTCTTGTTGAAATATAAGGAATTGGGTAAGGAATTCGATACTTTTACATTGTTGCAGCCCACATCTCCGCTTAGGAATGCCAAGGATATTAAAAACGCTTATGTGGAACTGAAAGAAAAAAATGCCAATGCAGTGGTATCGATGTGTGAACTGGAGTGTTCGATGCATCTGGTGAACAAGTTACCGAAAAGTCTTTCGATGAAAGGCTTTATCTCAAATGAACAGTACAACAAGAGAAGACAAGATATCCGTCCTTATTACCGTTTCAATGGGGCAAGCTATATTTCGAAAGAGAAGACATTCATGAAACACATGAATATCTATGATGATAAATGTTATGCTTATATCATGGATCGAAGCCGGTCCTATGATATTGACGACCTGAATGATCTGAAGATCGTGGAAGCGTTGATGAAGAAATAAAAATGTTAAAAGAATTACTCTATCCGTTTGATCCGAATTATATTCTGGAGAACAAAAGAAAGATCAAGAAAACATTACTGGAGGACAGCAACGGTTTTGTTGAGAAAAAGGTCGCCATTTTGGGTGGATATACGACTTCAGCGATCAAACAGATCATGGAACTGTTTTTATTGAATAACGGCATTAAAGCATCGTTCTATGAATCGGAATACAACAAGTTCTATGAGGATGCGATGTTTGACAATGAGGAACTTAAGGCGTTTGATCCGGATATCATCTATGTCTGTACCAGCAATCGCAATATCGTAAGATATCCTTCTTTGAAGGATGATGCGGAGGTGTTATTGAGCAGTGAATTTGAGAAATATAAAGGTATCTGGGAGAGCTTGAAGAACAGATATCATTGCCCAATCATTCAGAATAATTTTGAATTGCCTTATTACCGCTTAATGGGTAATAAGGAAGTTTCGGATGTCCATGGAAAGGTCAACTTTATCACAAGGCTGAATCTTTTGATGGACGAGTATGCTCAGAATAATGAGAATTTCTATATTTGTGATATCAACTATATTTCGGCCGATTACGGATTAAGGGAATGGTCCGATCCGTTCTATTTCCATATGTACAAATACGCATTGAACGTCAATGCGGTACCGTATTTGAGTTTTAATGTTGCCAATATCATCAAATCGATCTTCGGTAAGAACAAGAAGGGTTTTGTGCTTGACCTGGACAATACTTTATGGGGTGGCGTTGTCGGTGATGACGGTGTCGAAGGAATCAAGGTCGGTCCGGAAGAAAGCGAAGGGCAGGTCTATTCTGAGTTCCAGCGATATCTGAAGGAGCACAAACAACTGGGAGTCATTTTGAATATTGACTCCAAGAATGATCTTGAAAATGCGATCGCCGGATTAAAACATCCGGATTCGGAATTGTCGGAAGAGGACTTTGTGGAGATCAAGGCAAATTGGGATCCGAAAGATAAGAACTTTGCGGAAATTGCAAATGAACTCAATTTATTGCCTGAGAGCTTGGTTTTTGTGGATGACAATCCTGCTGAGAGACATATTGTTTCAGAGCAAATTAAGGGAGTCTGTGCTCCGGAGTTGAGTTCGGTAGAACACTATATTGAAGTTTTGGATCGAAACGGTTTCTTTGAAATTACGACTTTGTCAAACGATGATTTGAAGAGAAACGAAATGTATAAACAGAATGCGGAACGCGCAAAAGCGGAAGCTTCTTTCAGCAACTACAAAGATTATTTGTTGTCTTTGGATATGAAAGGCATTATCAAGCCTTTTGAACCTATGTATATCGAAAGGATATCTCAGTTATCGAATAAGTCCAATCAGTTCAATCTGACGACACACAGATATACAGTTTCGGATATAGAGAAGATCTCTTCTGATCAGGATTACATCACCCTGTATGGCAAACTGATCGACCGTTTCGGTGACAATGGTCTGGTTTCAGTTGTGATAGGGCACATTAAAGAAGATGTCTGCGAGATCGACCTTTGGATCATGAGCTGCCGGGTCTTAAAGAGAGACCTGGAATTCGCCATGATGGATGAACTGGTGAAAAAGTGTAAAGAAAGGAATATTCGTAAGATCATTGGCCATTACTATCCGACCGCAAAGAATAATATGGTGAAAGATTTCTATTCTTTACAGGGTTTTACTAAGACAAGTGAAGACGAAAAGGGAAACACTGAATGGTTATTTGAAATAGATGATAACTATCAGTTGAAAAATGAAGTCATAGAGGTTGAACGATGAATATAAAAAAGCTAATTTCTGAGAGATCTTTTGTTTATTGCCTGATCGGGAATCTGCTGATAATGGCTTTTTATTTTATGTTCTTCACTTGTTTTTTTGAAACATGTGATGATTTCATCATGAAAATGATCGCAGCAGGTTCTTTTACCGGAACCCCGGATAATCATCTGATTTATATTGGTACTTTTTTAGGCTCAATCATGGCTTTCCTATACAACATCTCCCCTCATATTGCCTGGTACGAAATCGTACAGGTTGCGATTATGCTGATGTCGTTTTCCACAATTTCATATGTTCTGATCAGGAAACATAGGAAATTCGAGATCCTGATATGGCTGCTGATGTTTGCGCTCTCATATTCTTTTTATGTATCGTTTCAGTTCACAAAGACGACAGCAGTTCCGACTATTGCCGGATATCTTCTGATCGCTGATGTTCTAGACAATAACGACAAGAACTATAAACTGATATTTGCTTTGATTCTTTTATTTATGGGCATGTCATTAAGGTTCAATCAGTTTTTCGTGTGTTCATTTGTTGTAGCACCAGTTTTTATTCCTGTTCTTTTGGATTTTCTGAAGGATCATAAGACAGAAGAAAACAGAAATAAAGTTCTGAAATTGATGGCTGTCGCCGGATTGGCGTTTCTCTTAGTCGTTGTTTCTGTGGTGATCAGAAACGTGAATTATGGGTCCGATTCTTGGAAATACTATCTTAAATTCAACGATCTAAGCACGGAACTGTTGGACAGAGGCTTTCCGGACTATGAAGAAAACGAAGAATTGTATAAAGAGTTGAAAATAGACAGGGATTTCTTCGAATCGATCAAGAGAAACAATTTCTATGATCCGGAGATATTTAACGAAGAGACAATCAATAAGCTGATATCCGCTAAAGACAAAACTATCAGCTTCGGTTATGTATATGAATTTTTCTACGTTTCCATACGTCACTTCTTTGATAACGATTATATAAGACCCTATTCGATCATTCTTGTTGCAATGTTTGTCATATGCCTTATAACTGGTGATCGTAAATCGGTCTTTGTTGCTTTTGTGACCATGATCTTTATGATTGCGGCGGTTTTTATCTGCTATTACATCAGAGCCAATCATTTTTATACCAGGATATCGATCAGTTTCCTGACTGTTGCCTCACTGGTTATGATTTATTTGGCGAACCTGAATAGATATCACCCTTCTTTGAAAGGAATGTCGATCATTGCGACTGTTTCTGTTGTTGTATGGTGTTGCCTCTGGTTCGATGATATATGGATCAACGGCGAAGGTAATAGACAATTAAGCGAATATAGAACGGAGATTGCCAAGACTTTGGCTGAAGACCAGGAGCATCTTTATATCTATTCCACGCTTGATCGTTTCTGGGTCAATGAACTATTATTCAAAGATATTTCGTATTTAAAATTCACAAACGTTCAGTCTTTAGGCGAATGGGTGACTTATTCGCCATTTATTATGGACACTTGGAACAGATATGAGATCGTCAATCCATTTAAAGATATAGTGAATAATGATAGAGTATACTTCTTTATCCGGAACGGTGATAATAGCTTGGACAGTATCATGAATCATATCAGAATTAATTACTATAATAATGCTGAGGCGATCCCGGTTGATAATATAGCTGATTATATTGTCTACAAAGTAGTATCGGAATAGATTGGTATTTGAATTAGTTGTTCGTGTAGAATAATTATGTAGAAAAGGTAAATTATGACTAGAGAAGAAGTAATGAAAACATTGAATGAGATCTTCTGCAATGTTTTCGATGATGACAGTATCGTATTGACGGACGAGACTAATGCCAATGACATTGAAGATTGGGATTCTTTGGAACAGATTAATCTGATCGTTGCCATAGAAAACGAATTCGGGATGATGTTCGATATGGCGGAAGTCAGCGATCTGGCCAATGTCGGTGAGATGGCCGATTTGATCATGTCTAAGAGTGAAAATGAATAATTATTCTTTTGAACAGCTGTCTGTCGGTCAGAGCGAATCTTTTGAAGTAACTGTCACATCTGAGATGATGGACTGTTTTTTGAAGATAAGCGGAGATACCAATCCGCTTCACAATGATGAAGAGTTTGCGATAGAACAGGGATATGAACATAAAGTTGTTTACGGCCTGCTTACGACCTCGTTCATATCGAAACTCGTAGGTGTCTTGCTGCCGGGGGAGAAATGTCTTTTACAGGGTGTGGAGGCCAAATATCTGAAACCGGTCTATGTAGGAGATACACTTACAGTTACCGGTACAATCGACGAACTTCATGAATCGGTAAAGAGAGCTTCGATCAAAGTGATTATCAGCAATCAGAACGATAAGAAAGTATTAAAAGGAAAAGCGGAAGTAGGATTTCTGAAATAAAAAGGTGATAAGTATGAAAAAACAGGATGAAAAAACAAAACTGCCGGTATTGAATATCGTGGTACCTTGTTACAACGAAGAAGAAGTTCTGCCGATCACTTCGGTCATGTTTGAAAACAAGATCAAGGAACTGATCGAATTGAAGAAGATTGATGAGAGCAGTTGCGTTCTTTTTGTGAATGACGGTTCCAAGGATACGACCTGGCAGATCATCTGCGATCTCGCAAAGAAGTCGCCCTATATCGAAGGCGTTTCCTTAAGCCGAAACAGAGGCCATCAGAATGCCTTATTAGGTGGCTTGATGGAGGCAAAAGACAGATGCGACATCACGATCTCCATTGACTGTGACGGGCAGGATGACATCAATGCGATGAATGAGATGATCGATAAGTATCTTGAAGGCTTCGATGTCGTTTACGGAGTCCGTTCCAAACGTGAGACAGATACCTTCTTCAAAAGATTTACAGCGGAATCTTTTTATAAGCTTTTGAATATGATGGGCGCAGAAGTCGTGTTCAATCATGCGGATTACCGTCTGGTCTCCAAGAGGGTATTGGATGAATTCGCCAATTTCGAGGAAGTCAATCTTTTCTTAAGAGGTATGTTCCCGCTGGTCGGTTTCAATTCAACTTCTGTCTATTATGAACGCCATGAAAGAATGGCTGGTCAATCTCATTACCCCTTAAGCAAGATGCTTTCTTTGGCTTTTGACGGGATCACCAGCTTGAGTGTTCAGCCGATCCGATATATCACAGGATTTGGTATCCTGATGGCAGTTCTGAGCTTTATCGGTGTTCTTTATACATTGATCTCCAAATTTGCCGGAAGGACGGTCGATGGCTGGACTTCTACGACCTGTATTTTATGTTTTGTCAGCGGTGTACAGATGATCTCCTTAGGTGTTTTAGGTGAATACATCGGAAAGATCTATATGGAGACCAAGCACAGACCGCGTTATATCATTAGCGAGAGGACTTACGTAAAGAAAAAAGAATCATGAAAACAGTGATCATGGCCGGTGGAAAGGGCACGAGGATCTCTTCCATCGCATCTGACATTCCCAAACCGATGATCAAGATCGGCGGTAAGCCGGTATTGCAGCAGGAAATAGAGTCCCTGAGGAAACAGGGACTTGATGATTTTATTATTACCATTTCCCATCTCGGTCATGTCATTTCCGATTATTTCGGTGACGGCTCAAAGTTTGGTGTAAAGATCGAATACTTTAACGAAACGATCCCGCTAGGCAATGCAGGTGCATTATATGAACTGAAAGATGAACTGACCGATGTTTTTTTATTGATCAATGGGGATGCATTGTTTGATTTTGATGTCAGAAGATTCATCGACTATCATCAGGATAAAAATGGCTTGGCGACGATCTTCACACATCCCAATACGCATCCGTTTGACAGTGCTTTGATCCTGACGGATGAAGATAATACAGTTTTGAAATGGCTTAATAAGGAAGATGAAAGACCTAAGTATTATCGAAACAGAGTCAATGCCGGTATTCATATCTTTTCGCCAGAATTGTTGAAGAAAAGACCGGACAAGGAAAAGATCGATCTGGATCGGGATATTCTGAAACCGTTATGCGGGACAGGTGAACTGTATGCCTACGATTCCCCGGAATATGTCAAGGATATGGGTACACCTGAAAGATATGCGGAAGTTACGGCTGATCTTTTAAGTGGCAGGGTAGCACGAAGAAATCTGTGTAATAAGCAGAAGGCAATCTTTTTGGACCGCGATGGAACAATCAACAAATATGTTGGTTTCCTGACGGATATCAAAGATTTTGAATTGAACGATCATGTTGCGGAAGCGATAAAGAAGATCAATAACTCCGATTATCTGGCGATCGTGATCACCAATCAGCCTGTTATCGCCAGAGGAGAGGTATCTTTTTCAGAACTATATGAGATCCATAATAAGATGGAGACATTATTGGGTGAAAAAGGGGCTTATCTCAATGCGATCTATTTCTGTCCACATCATCCCGATTCCGGTTTCGAAGGAGAAGTGAAGGAACTTAAGATCGATTGTGATTGTCGCAAGCCCAAACCCGGCATGTTGTATAAGGCGGCTGAGGATTTTAATCTCGATCTGAGTGAATCATTTATGATCGGCGATGAGGATAATGATATTAAGGCAGGTGAAGCAGCCGGCTGTAATGCTTTGAAGATCGACAGAGATGGCGATCTTCTTCAGGCGGTCGATTCAATTTTGGAGAACAGATTATGAAGATCTTACTGACAGGCTCATCGGGCTATATTTCCGGTTTTATCATTGAAAGATTCAAAGATCGTTATGAGATCATCAAAGCCGATATGAACGATTCGGCGGATGTTTATCTGAATCTGGAAAAGGCTGATGATTTTGATTACGGTGTTTTGAATGATGTCGAATATGTCATCTTTCCGGCGGCGATATCCAGTCCCGATCTTTGTGAGAAGGAATATGAAAAATGCTGGAAGATCAATGTGGCCGGTACAGAGATCTTTATTGACGAAGCCTTGAAAAGAGGATGTAAAGTCCTGTTCTTTTCTTCCGATGCAGTCTACGGTGATCATCCTGAAGAAGTATTTGACGAGGAGTCTTATACTGATGCTTCTACTGCTTATGGAAAGATGAAGAAGGCGATCGAAGACAGATTTAAGCACTGTGAAGCTTTTAAAGCTATTCGACTTTCCTATGTCGTATCCCCTAAGGACAAATTCACAAAATATGTTCTGCATTGCATGGAGACGGGTGAGACCTGTGAGGTCTATGATCCGTTCTATCGCAACTGCATCACGATAAATGATGTTTTGGATTGTATAGACTATCTTTTAGAGAATTGGAATGATTATGATCCGGTCTTTCTTAATATTGCCGGGAAGGATCTGGTTGGCAGGGAAGACATTGTAAAGGAATTGAATCGCTTATGCGGCGATAAGATCACATATAAAGTGATCTATCCGGGTGATGCATTTTATTCCTGTAGACCGAAAAAGACACAGATGACAAGTCTGTATCTGCAGGAATACAGGATCCTTCGGGATGAATCCTTTTCCGAGAAGATGAATCGTGAATTTAAGAATACCCTGTAAAGGGTTTTTCTTTTATGGCGTATGATATAATTTGGACATAGAAGGTATTTTTAGTATGGAAAAAATAGTCAAGAAAGAATTGGAAGAATTGATCAATAGGTATCCCGAGCTTAATGTCTGCGAAGAGGACATAGCAGGGGCTTATGAACTTATTCTGGATGCTTATGATCATAATCACAAACTGTTAATAGCTGGTAACGGTGGTTCGGCTGCCGACAGCGAACATATCGCCGGTGAATTGATGAAAAGGTTCAAGACAGCCAGGCCTATAAACAAGGAACTTGCGGATAAGATCAAGACGGTCGATCCGGAAAGAGGCGAAAGGCTCATAAAGAATCTGGAAATGCCTTTGCGGGCAGTTCCTTTGACTTCACATCTGGCTTTGACGACAGCTTATATGAATGATGCCGATGCTACTGGTGTATTTGCGCAACAGATGTTGGGCTTTGGCGATGAAGGAGATGTCTTTCTGGCGATCTCCACTTCCGGCAATTCGGAAAATATCGTCAGTGCCTGTGTCCTTGCGAAAGCTTTGGGGATAAAGATCGTCGGCCTGACCGGGAAAAACGAAAGCAAGATCTCTGCTTTGGCCGATGTTTGTATTAAAGTTCCGGAGAGCGAAACATATAAGATCCAGGAAAGACACTTGCCTGTCTATCATTGTCTGTGTCTGATGCTGGAAAATCATTATTTTGGAGGAGAAGCATGATCATTACTAAGACACCCTTCCGTATGTCCTTTTTTGGCGGTGGGACCGATGTCAAAGAATTCTATGAGAAATACGGCGGAAGCGTCATATCGACGACTTTCGATAAATATGTCTATGTGACCGTACGGCATCTGCCGCGTTTCTTTTCCTATAAGAATCAGGTCACTTATTCGAAGATCGAAAGAACCGAAAAGGCTTCGCAGATCGAGCACCCGATGGTGAGAAATGCCATGGAGTATCTCGATATGCGGGAACTGATCATAAATTATGATGCCGATCTGCCCGCCAGGACAGGATTAGGAAGCAGTTCCTCTTTTGCAGTAGGGCTTTTGAATGCCTTCTACTGTCTGAAGGGAAAATATGCCGATAAACGTAAACTGGCTGATGATGCGATCTATGTGGAAAGAGTCCTGTGCAATGAAGCGGGCGGTCTGCAGGATCAGATCGCGGCTTCTTTCGGTGGCTTCAACAGGATCAACTTCAGCGCCGAAGGTTATGAAGTGAAGCCGATCATCATTTCCCCGGAAAGGAAAGAAAGACTCAATGCCAATCTCATGTTTTTCTTTACAGGATTCACTAGATTCTCCTTTGAGATCCAGGAGGATACGAAGAAGAAGGCGGACAAGAATATCGAAACGCTTATCCGAATGAAGGAACTGGTGGACAATGCCGAGAAGGTCCTTATAAGTAAGGACTGCGACCTTGACGATTTCGGAAGACTGTTGGATGAATCGTGGAAACTGAAGAGGACCACCGGCGATAAGGTTAGTACCACCGAGATCGATAAGATCTATGAAAAGGCGATGAATGCCGGAGCTTTGGGAGGTAAACTTCTGGGAGCCGGTGGCGGCGGTTTCGTCGTCTTCTATGTTCCGGAAGACAGACAGGAGAATGTCAAAAAGGCATTGAATAATCTTTTGTATGTACCGTTCGAATTTGAAAACAGTGGCACACAGGTCATTTATTATTCGCCTGAACAGTACGATGTGGAAGGAGACTATAAATGAGTAAAGCGCTTATAACGGGAATCACCGGAATGGTGGGATCGCATCTTTGCGACTTCCTGCTGGAAAATACGGACTGGGATGTCTATGGAGTCTGCCGCTGGCGTTCTCCCTTGGACAATGTCGAACATCTTCTGGAAAGAGTCAACAGGAAAGACCGTGTCTTTTTTGATTATGCGGATCTCAATGATGAGATGTCGCTGATCCAGGTCGTGAAGAAAGTGAAACCGGATTATGTCTTCCATCTGGCAGCACAATCCTATCCGCTTACTTCGTTCACAGCTCCGATCGATACATTGAATACCAATATCCTGGGGACTTGCAGACTGCTGGAAGCGATCCATCTGGTCATGGAAGAAGATGACGATTATAAGCCAGTCATCCATGTCTGTGCCTCTTCGGAAGTCTTTGGCAAGATCCCGGCAGCAGAAAAGCCGGACAACGGTATCAACGAGGAATGTCGTTTCCATCCTGCTTCTCCTT
>CADBND010000058.1 GCA_902795875.1 uncultured Erysipelotrichaceae bacterium | reverse complement strand
GCCCATGCCGATATCGGAACTCTTTGTCCATGGAGCGACGTGGATCCTGGCGTGGTTGGCATCGATCAGCGTGACCATGCAGGCAGGAAGAGATTCATTGACGAGACCGATCGCCGTGGCATAAGGCTGATGCGTGTGTATCGTCGCCCTTACTTCCGGCATATGATCATAGATATAGATCAGAGCGCTCCAGTCGCTGCTGGGCTTTCTCTTGCCTTCCATAAGGTTTCCTTCATGGTCTATGACGCACATGTCAGAGATGTCCATGTCCTCATACAGCATGCCGGAAGGCGTGACGATATAGGTGTTCTGATCGATCTTCAGAGAGATGTTTCCGCCTGTCAGGGAGATGAGCTGATACTCCTTCATCCGCATGCAGGCTCTCAGAATACTTTCCTTTTCCTTTTCGTACATACTTTCACCTCTTTTTCTGTTATAACATTAAAGTATTTTATTTTGAATGCGATCATAAAACCATTCATAAAAAACATAAAACAATCATATAATTCTCTTCTAGAAAAATAGGGGAAAAGATAGAATGAGGATGTAGGTAATTTACATTCAATGCATAAGGAGGAAAAAGAATGCCAAATGTAAATGATATCACTCGCGAGAAGTGGATCCTGAGCACATTCCCGGAGTGGGGTACGTATCTCAATGAAGAGATCGAAGATGCCGTTGTCGAACCTGGCAAATTCAAGATGTGGTGGCTCGGAAACACCGGTATCTGGGTAAAATCTGAAGGCAACACCAATATCATGGTCGACTTATGGGCTTCCACCGGCAAGAAGACACATTACAATGATGACGGTTCCGTCAAGAAGATCGACCCGGATCATCAGATGGCCAGAATGTCCGGCGCTACACAGATGCAGCCGAACTTAAGAGCTATCCCGTGTGTCCTCGATCCGTTCAAGATCAAGCACCTGGATGCCTTATTAGCTTCCCATACGCACTCTGACCATATCGATATCAACGTCGCTGCCGCTGTTTTACAGAACATCGAAAAGCCGATCCCGTTCATCGGTCCGAAGTTTGCGACTGACCTCTGGAAGAAATGGGGCGTTCCGGAAGAGAGACTCGTCACCGTCAAGCCGGGCGATGTCGTCGAAGTCGGCGATATCAAGATCCACGCTGTCGTATCCGTTGACAGAACGATCCTGATCACCAATCCGCCTGCCGGCGATCTGACTCACCTTGAGAACTTCGGCAGAGACATGGACGAAAGATCTGTCTCCTACATCATCGAGACACCTGCGGGCACCATCTATCATTCCGGTGACTCCCACTTCGGCAACATGTACGCAAAGCACGGCAACGAATACAAGATCGATGTCGCTTTCGGTTCCTATGGCGAAAACCCGAGAGGCATCACAGACAAGATGACTTCCAGCGATATCCTGCGTATGGCTGAAAACCTCAACTGCAAGGTCATCATCCCTTACCACCACGATCTGTGGACGAACTTCCAGGCTGATACCAAGGAGATCCTGGTCCTCTGGGCTATGAGAAGAAACAGACTCCAGTACAAGTTCAAACCGTTCATCTGGGAAGTCGGCGGACAGTTCACATGGCCGGATGACAAGGACAGACTCGAATACCATCACTACCGCGGATTCGATGATGTCTTCGCAAAAGACATCAACCTGCCGTTCCCGGCATTCCTCTAAGAAACGTTCGTATGGCTCACTTCATGTGAGCCATACTTTTTAAGGAGATGTATGAAAAACCTTCTTGGGATATATGAAAAAGCCCTCCCGGATCTCTCCTGGGAGGAAAGATATCGGATGGCGAAGGATGCCGGCTATGACTTCATCGAGATCTCTGTCGATAAGAACCGTTTAAACAAACTGGACTATACCGATGAAGAGATAGAAGAAGTGAAAAAGGCCGCTTCCCGCCATGGGATGAGCCTGGAGACCATGACCCTCTCAGCGACCCGCTACTTCCCTCTGGGAGATGAAGAGAAAAGGGAAGAAGGGATCGAGATCACGAAAAAGGCCATCGTCCTCGCAAAGAAACTGGGCATCAGGCT
>CADBND010000057.1 GCA_902795875.1 uncultured Erysipelotrichaceae bacterium | reverse complement strand
AGGGAGATCCGGGCATTTTATGGAGATTCCAGGTCTGATTTTGGTATGCAATTTTTAGAAATGCTTAAACCACCAAGGGGCAACTATGCTCTTGGTAATGGTTATAAATCATTGAATTAAAAGGAGAAAAAAATGAACTTAACAGGAATTATTAAAATAAATAAGCCTCAGGGAGAGGAATTAGAACGCTACTTGTCAGAAACCCAGAAACAGGCAGATATGTACAAAGAGATTTTTGAAAGATTGATTGCAGAGAAACCAGAATTAACCTTGAAAAAGAGAGGTTCGAAAGAAGTGTACGATACCATTTACTATGTTGATGGTGAAGAATGGAGACAGTGCTTCAGCCGTGAAGACCGTGGACGCTGGGAATTTCCTCCGTACCACTTTATTTCGGACAAAACAGGATTTGTCATCAGCGTGAAGCATACAGAGAGCAAAGGGGACTATCTTCAGTGGCTCAGCTACGACCCTCGAAAAGATGGTACGTTTCGATACCATTTTCATCATCCATGGGCAGAAAAAGGAGAGTCGGTCAAAGTGACAAGTGCTCATATTATTCAGGCATTGGTCTTCCCAGATAAAGTTTCTCGTTCGCCACTTGCAAATAAACGCATTCAGAAACACGGATTACTCGCTTTCTGTCAGGGAACAGAATCTGATAACGTCAATCATATAAAAACAAAAAAAAGACATCCGGATTTAATCAACGATGTCAGTGCATTGCAGGTAATCACCGAGGAACTCCATCTCTTACTGGCAAAAGCACCGAAGATAACCAGCAAGAGACCAATGATAGAAAGAGAGACGAAGTTTGTTCAGAAACTGCTTGAACAGATTAAGAAAGAATACGGAGATATCTCTGTTGCAGTGCTTGCTGGGTTAGGGTTTAAAGATGATGGAAGAAGAATTTTTAATGAAGATGTAGGAACTGTAACGATGGAAAAAATAAACAGCATTATATTCAAACAAAAGGACTTAGAAAGAATATTAGGTTGTTATGCAGACTACTACGCAGACATTTATGCAAAAAAGATTTATGAGAATTCCGATATAGTAACTAAGTTGATTCCGATAATGATTCCTGTGGGAGAAAAGGAGTTTTGCAGCTTGTACAAGTTTGTCCGCAAAGAGGATTCGTATGAGTTGACACTAGAGGACACGAATAGAGAAGAGTTTAACAGAATTGTAGAAGAATTTAAAAAGGGAGCGTGAACGATTGATATACATTGTAGATGATATTATGGGTAGCGGTAAGACAACATGGGCTTTTAGATATATGAACGAACACAGGGGAACACGCTTCCTCTGTGTCGTTCCAACACTGGATGAATGTAAGAGATATAAAGATAAACTTTGGATTAAATTGATAGAACCCAAGAAATGGGGAAGTAAATATCAGAACTTTCTTACACTGCTTAATGCAGGTGAATCCATAGTGACAACGCATAGTCTTATCAGCAGAATGGATACCGAAGCGATGCAGATTCTCAGAGAAATGGATTATACACTTATTATTGACGAGGCATTGGAAGTATTGTCGCCATATAGGAAGTTATCCATTGATGACAAAGAGATGATTTTTAACCAGAAGAGAGCATCACTGGATGAAGATGGTTATATCACATGGTCGGACGATGATTATGATGGGGCCTTCAACGATATGAAGCGACTTTGTGAGAATAAGGCTCTGATGACATACAAAAATTCAAGTGGTGAACTCGCCCAGCCATTTATGTGGAACTTTCCATCAGATTTCTTCAAGTGTTTTGAGAAATCATTCATCCTCACTTATATGTGGGATGGCAGCATCCAGAAGAGTTATTTCAATATCCATGGGATAGAGTACAAAAAGATGATGCTGGATGAGAATAACTGGAGCCTGATTGAACATGACAGAAGCTTGGAGATGATGAAGAGAAAGAAGGTCGCTTCGCTTATTAATATCTGCGATAATCCAAAGATGAACCGTATTGGTGAAAAAATCGGCAGAGCGATGCCTCTCAGCAAAAACTGGTATCGCAGACAGGAGAAAGAGAAGAAAGATGGGAACAAAATCAACGGTCTGGAAGTCATCAAGAGGAATGCAGAGAATTTCTTCCGAGAATATCCATCAACGGACAACATGTATACTTGCTTTGACAGCATGAAAAGCAAGGTAGCCGGTCGTAAGTTTACCGGTACAAAGAAGAACCCGTGTTTCGTACCGTGCAATGCAAGAGGAACGAATAATTTCTCCCATAAAAAGAATCTTGCCTACCTTATTAATTTCTTCTTGCCGGCAGACATCAAGAAATTCATTAACTATTATAAGTTTGAGTTTGACGAAGACCAGTATTCTCTTTCCGTGTTGTTACAATGGATCTGGAGGAGTCAGATTCGAAAAGGACAGCCGATTAATATTTACATTCCAAGTGAAAGAATGAGAGGTCTTCTGACAGAATGGATTAACGAAAGCATGAAGTACCCAACAATCGAAAGCCAGGATAAGCGTATCGGATGAAAAGTTAAGCGAGGTGCCAGATGAAAGTTGCGAGAATTCGTCATTCCATTTTTCGCAAAATATGAATTTTTCATTCATAAAAGCCTATAAATAGGGCATTTAATTTTTCAATCGGTAAAAGGAACATATATAATTTTATAAATACAATTGATGATGGGGCGATACCTATATACATCGCCCCAATCATCAGGGTGAGCCTTACCATAAGT
>CADBND010000056.1 GCA_902795875.1 uncultured Erysipelotrichaceae bacterium | reverse complement strand
GGATGAATACCGGTCCTATCTCGATCATATCTACGTCTATGACGATGGGATCGTGAAGGGGATGATACGTATCGAGAACGATGAAGTGAGGGAACTCTATGTGGATCATTTCTTTCAGGATCAGGGGATCGGTTCAAAGCTTATGGAGTTTGCGATCAAGAACTTCAATGTGAAGTTTCTGTGGGCTTTGGAGAAGAATCCGGATGCGATACGTTTCTATGAAAGATTCGGTTTTCGAAAAAACGGTATAAAAAAATTCGAGGAAGATACTCCCGAATATCTGATTATGTTGGAAAGGGAATAGGTGGATCAGTCCACCTTTCTTTTTTCTATGAGATAGCGGATATACATGAGAAGGAAGGAAAGGATCGCAGATACGATCGCAAAAGATACGAACATGTATTCATAGGATGAATTCAGAAGTATCCTTCCTCCCAGCATCGGTCCGAAGGTGTTGCCGATATGCATGCCTATCAGAACAGTCGATGCAGCGACACCGGATCTTGATGGATCCATCTTCCTTATGACTTCAGTCTGTAAGGAGGGCGTGCCGATACCCTGTCCGATCGCTTTGAATATGCTTGCGGCCAGCATCATCCAAAGGGTCTTTCCGGTACCGATCAGGTATGTACTTAAGGATGCGCAAATGATGGCCGGGATCAGAATGAATGTGAGACCTTTGCGGTCATGAAGTTGGCCAAACAGAGGACGTAGTATGACCATAGCTATCGAATTGACTGTGAAGAAAAGTCCGATATTGAGAATGTTTCTTTCTTCGGCGATCAATGCCAGAAAGGTCGTTACCCAGGCGTTGGAGATGGAAAGGATCGCAGCAAGGAAAGAATAGTCTGTATATTCAAAGGCAAAGATACCGGAAAGGGATATCTTTTTTCTTTCTGTTTTCTGTCTTTCTTCCTTTTTGTAGGGAAGGATCATTACGATGAAAAGAGAGATCGTAGCGCAAACGGCGGCAGCGATGAAAGTCAGATGATAACCGGACAGTTCGATCAGCCGGAGTCCGAGTCCAGGTCCGATCGCCTGGGCGAGGATATTTGAAAGAGCTGCATACCCCATGCCCTGGGCAAGTTTTTCTTTGGGAATGAAGCGGGTGGAGAAGACTGTTCCTGTGACGGAATTGATGGAAAACGAGAATCCTGCCAGCAGCCGCATGATCATGAGAGCTGGTATGTTGGTGGCAAAGATATGTCCGATGAAGACCAGGATGTAGAAGATGTAGGAATACTGCAGGATATTCTTGTGATCGAAACTGTCGGTTATGGCTCCGGCGAAGGGGCATACGATCAGTCCTGAAAGGGACATCAATCCTGAGATGAGGGAGGCCAGGGAGATGTCATCTTTGATCATGAGGGCATATTTGGTTATGAGGGGGTAAGTCATATAGGCGGCAGTGGAGGAAAACAGTGACATGATGAAAACGAGGAAGAAATTCCTGTTCCAGATGCCTGTATTCTCTTTCATACCGCTTCTCATGAAAAAACCTGTTACATCTCAAATATAACAGGCTGTTTTGTAAGAGTAATTCAAAAATGTATCGGCTTGTTTCGAAAATGCAGTCTACAGTTTTTCAAAAGTGTCCGCGAATTCATGCATCCAGTCTTTCATGGTTGGATAGAGTTCTTTGTACAGTTTGTAGATCTTGCGATACTTCTCGTGAGCTTCCTTGTCGGGATAATAGGTCTTTTCATAGCGGACCATCTTTTCCACAGCACTTTGCAGGTCGGGATAGTCTTTCAGCATGACTGCACAGCAGATGGCACATCCCAGATTGGGAGCGTTGATGTCAGAAGGAACATTGATGACGATATCGGATACGTCAGCGTGTATCTGCATCCATAAGGGACTTCGTGCACTTCCGCCGGCGACATTCATTTCTTTGATATCGACACCGTGTTCACGGAAGGCATCCAGTATGCTTTCGGTCCCGAAGGCGACACCTTCGAGGATCGCTCTATACATGTCTATTCCATTATGTGCGAGACTGAGTCCGTAAAACATGCCTCTTGCCTTGCCGTCGTGGTAAGGATGTTTATTCCCCTGAAAGTAGTCCAAAAGGATCAGTCCGTTGGATCCGATCGGGACGTTCTTTGCGAGCTCATCGAGTTCTTTATATTCGCTATCGGGATAGAAGCGGTTTCGAAACCAGGAAAGGATAGATCCGGATGCGCTTTGTCCGACGTAATCGGTATAGTATCCCTTGATAAGATTGTCCGGTCCGTTATTGGAGCCGGTGGGATTGAGGAGTGGTCTTTCGTTTAATGCCATCGCAAGATTTGAGGATCCGGTGATCATGCCTATGATGCCGGGTCTGTTTACACCGATACCCAGAAGGCCGATGGAAGAATCGATGCCGCCTTGGGCGATCGAGATACCTTCGATCAGTCCGAGATGTTTTGCGGCAGATCTTGTCAAAGTTCCGATCTGTTCACCGGGCCGGAAGACTTCCTTTGTCGGGAACCTGTTGAGGGCGTCTTTGATGTCGAGAGCTTCGTAGATCTTTTCACTGAAGCCTTCTTTTACGGAATAGCCCCAGTTGCAGGCAGTATTGATGTTCATGCACCACTTTCCTGTCAACATGTATGTCAGCCAATCCTGATATTCGCAGAATACTTCTGCGGTATTGTAGACTTCTGAGTGGTTTCTTTTGAGCCAGGCGAGTTTGGGCGGCATCCATTCAGGTGAATAGAATTCACCGGTCTTGTTTAGAAGCTCATCGGCTTCCTTGGCGGCACGGACATCCATCCAGATGATGCAGGGTATCAGGGGAGTGCCGTCTAAGTTGCATACGACTACGGAAGTGGATGTCGTATCGCAAGCGATGGCGGAGATGTTTTTTGCGGAGATATTTGTTTTCTGAAGCAGTTCTTTGACGGAACTTCCTAAGGCTTCCCACCAGTCGTGGGGATCCTGTTGGGCATAACCGGGTTTTGGGAAATCTGTCCGGTAGTTTACAGATGAAAATCCAAGACAGTTTCCGCATACATCATAAAGACCGGTCCGGATCCCGCCGGTACCGCCGTCTATCGTCAGAAATATATGATCTTTCAGGTCTTTCACAAAATGATTCTAACATATCGAATCAGGCTTTGTTAATGGGATATAATTTAGGTATAGAAAAGATAAAGGTGAGATCATGGAACTTGAACAGCTCAAGAAGAAACTGAAAGAGTATATGGCGATCCCGAGGGTATCAGGCTATGAAAAGGAAATGGCTTATGCCTTAAAAAAGGATCTTTTGAAGTATACCGATGATGTGAAGATCGACAGGGTCGGTAACTGTATCGCTTCTTTCAAAGGAAGTCAAAAGGATGCACCGACGATCATGATCTTTGCGCATATGGATACGATCGGTTTTGTGATCAAACGGATCGATCCCGATGGTTTTATCTATGTGGACAGGGTCGGTGGTGTGCCGGAGAAGGTTTTGACAGGTACACCGGTAAGGGTCGGAAGTGAGGATGGAAAGTATCATCCGGGCATCTTTGGTACCAGAGCCTACCACATCATGTCGGATGCCGATAAGGCCAAAGCAGATACGCTGAACGATCTGTTTATCGATGTCGGGGCAAAATGTGATCAGGATCTTTTCGATATAGGTATTCAGGTCGGCTGTCCTGTAGCTTATGGGGAGGCTTATTATGAGCTTCTGAACGACAGAGTCTCCGGTTCCTATATCGATGCGGCAGCCGGTTTATGCAATCTCTTGCAGATCGGCGAACATCTCAAAGAGAGACAGCCCAAGGTGAATGTTTTATTGGTGGGTACGGTATGGGAGGAATTCTCTGCCAGAGGAGCCATGCTGGCAAACAGGAGTGGCAAATGTGATATGGCGATCTCGATACTGGGTCCCGGTGCTGCCGATACACCCGATCAAAGAGGCAAGGTCTCCAATGTGAAGATGAATAACGGGGTCGGGATCACGATGTTCAATTTCCATGGCAAGGGTACCTTGAATGGAAATATCATCCATAAGGGGATGTTTGAACTGCTGAAAAAGACAGCAGAAGAAAACGGCATCGGGATTCAGAGGCATGCTGCAAGAGGTGCTCTTTCCGATACCGCTTATCTGGCTTTGGAGAATGAGGGTGTTCCCTGTGTGGATATGGGTACACCGGACAGGTATTCCCATTCGACACTGGAGATGATCGATGTGAATGATCTGAAGCAGACCGGTGATCTGCTGTGTCATTTTGTGGATGGATTGGATAAGGATTTTGATCTGGACCGTTATTAGGTCAGATGTGCTCCTTTACATAGTTTGCGATATATTCTGCACCATTACTGATATCGTGCCTGACGATCGTGTCCAGGCACTTTTTTAATCCGTCGGTCTTGATGAATTCGTTGAGCTTTTCATAGATCTGATCGGGATCTTCACATTTGAAGCCATAACCGTTGTCGGTGATGAACTGGTAATTGTGGTTTTCCTGTCCTTTGATGTGTCCGGTGATGACCACAGCCGTGTCGGATCGAACGGCTTCGGTGATGACATTGGGTCCTGCTTTTGTCAGGATGATATGGGCATGTTCAAGGAATTCGTTCATGTTGTCGACAAAAGAGTAGATGTCGATATCCTGTGAGAGCTTTCCTTCTTCTTTCATGGAAGTTAATGCCCTGTGCAGGCGTTCATCGAGTCCGCAGATGAACTTGATGGATACCTTTTCAAGCCGCGATACTTCCTTGAGGAAGGTGATGTTCTTGTCGAGATTGGTCGAAGTGTTGACCATCAGGATATGGACGCGGTTGTTTATGGTCTTGGCTTTGTCGAGAACGACGATGTCGTCTCGTACCGGGAAGCCGGAGGTCAGTACTCTGTCTTCAGGGAAGCCGTGAGCGATGTAGTCATTTCTGACTGTATCAGTAGGTACGAAGCTCATATCGGCTTGCGGATCGATCCATACCTTGGGTGGTTCGACCAAGTCGATGACACCGATATAGAAGGGGATGTGGATCCCGCTATTTCTGAGCAGTTTCGATATGGCTTTTGTGAACATACACTGCACGGATATGATCAGATCAGGATCGTAGTCTTTTATTTCCCTGAGCATCGCTTCCTTTACCCTGTTGTACATGGCGAAATGAACGATGTCCGGAAAAAGCTGTGAGAATTTTTCACAGACATAATATAGTAACGGCGCTCTGGTCGTCAGTGTGATATAACTGTTTTCCATCAGGTTGCCCATGAATCCCATCAGAGGGAAGACATCAAGCTGCTTGCAGTCGTATCCCTGATCCCGAAGTTTCTTCTCGATCGCGTTGGCAGAGGATTTGTGTCCCGATCCGGTTTTGATCGAGGTCAGAATAAGCACTTTTTTCATGTCTTTTATTATACCGAAGCAGATGGGAATGTTCTATAGATTGAGGCTTAAGAAAGGATTAAAAAGGCCTACTTTTCAAGGTAGGCCAGATATTCTTCTTTATTCAGGGCAGGTTTGAATTCCTTTTTGATGCGATCGACGTATTCCTGATGCCCCAGGAAATAAAGAACAGCTTCGTAGACGATCTTCGAAGGTTCCAGATAGGCTCTGTTTTTGTCTGAGATACAAAGATCTCTGCCATGACAGTTTCCGGAGAATCCGGAATAGCCAAACTGTACAGTTGGTTTGAAGGAAGAAAGATCGCCG
>CADBND010000055.1 GCA_902795875.1 uncultured Erysipelotrichaceae bacterium | reverse complement strand
GTTTGCGGTATCTTTCATGAAAGACAGACCGCAGGCTTGTTTTGGCATCGATTTTAATCTTGTGTCCGGACCGACCTGTGCCGATCCGAAGGATATCCCGCATCTGGTAGACGGTGAGGGAAACTTCATCCGTTCCGGTGTGCGTACAAGAGATGAAAGATGGCAGACCGTTGAGGGCAGAGCGGAACTGTTTCCTTATGAGGAAGTCAAGACGGAGATCTATGCGCAATATCACCGTTTCATAGAACTGACCGGAAGAAAGCCCGAATATCTTCATGAACATTCGATCTCTTCCGAGAATTACCGGAAGGTGATCCATGAGCTTTCGATAGAAGAAAGGATCCCATATTCCCACGAGATCTTTGAGAAGTACAAAATGGATTCTGCGATGAAAAAGATGATGGGCAATTCAAAGGCTTCGCAGAAGAAGGTCTTCGATCCGGCGGAACAGCTGAATAAGGATACGGTCGCATTATTCTTCTCTTTGACGGATGATTTCCTTAAGAATGAATACAATATGTTCGGCGGACATCCGGGATATGTGGATGCGGATCTTCTGGAACTGACGACTCTTTCTTTGGAGAGAGCAAAGGATGCCAGAGCCATGATGTCGAAGCAGATCATGGACTGGGTGAAGGAAAATAATGTGGAGCTGATCACATACCGTGATCTCTCAATGGACTAGTGTCTTGGACGAGGTAGCAGAATGATCCTATATTCAAAAAAGATCGTAACGGAACAGGGTATCATTGACGGATACCTGGTATTTGAAAATGATAAGATCGTCGATATCGTGCGTAAGGACGTGGAGACCCTGAAGGCCGATATGGACCTTGGAGACAACATTGTCATTCCGGGTATCTTCGATACGCACAATCACGGCTATATGGGCTATGATCCAAGCAACGTCGAAAGAGGTGTGGATGAGGTCAAAGGTTATTGCAAGGCTCTGGCAAGTGCAGGTGTGACTTCGATCTTCCCGACGACTGACAACGAGGAAGGCGCTTTCCGCAATGTTGTGCAGGCGATCAAGGAGGGGACTGATGGTGCCCGCATCCTGGGTATCCATTCGGAAGGTCCCTATCTCAACCGGGTCGGTGAAAAAGGTGTGGATACCGGACATCCGGAGATCGATCTGAAACATGTGCAGGATATGATCGATGAGGGCGAAGGCTATCTGCGGCTGGTCGCACTGGCTCCGGAACTGGAAGGCAGCAAGGAGATGATCCGTCTTCTGAATAAGAACGGTGTCCGGGCGGCATTCGCACATTCCAATCAGACCTACGAGGAAGCACTGGAATCTTTCAAAGACGGCATCAGTGTCATCACACATACTGCCAATGTCATGGCGGGACTGCACCACAGGAATATGGGTGGTCTGGGAGCAGCGATACTCAATGACGAAGTTTATAACGAGCTCATCTGCGATGGCTTGCATGTACGCAATGAGATGATCGATATCATATTGCGCGTCAAGAGGGATGCCTTCAACAAGGTTATGATGATATCGGATAATGTTCATTTCGGCGGACTGAAGCCAGGCAGATACTCGGCTGGTCCTTTCGGTCCGGTCAATATCACGGAAGAAGGCTTCTGTCTGACTGATACCGGAAGACTGGCAGGAAGTGCCAAACCGGTCCTCTTCGGTATGAAGAATCTTGTGAAAAACCTCCATCTCCCATTGGAGAAGGTCTGTGTCATAGCTTCTTTGAATCCGTGCAAGGTCTACGGTTTTGCGGACAGGAAGGGTTCTTTAAGAGTCGGCAAGGATGCGGACTTTGTGGTGATCGATGAGGATTTCAATTGTCTGTATACTTTCCGGGAAGGAAGAAAGGTATACGATCACGATACCGATACCGATCTGGCGAATCCTTTGGCGGAAAACGATCGGATAGGATAGAAACATGGATATGAAGTATATCCTGATCGCTTTGATCGTGATCCTTCTGGCAGCGGATCTGTACATGCAGGTAAAGCTGAATAAGAGAAGGAATGAACTGATCAGCAAGCTGAGCGATCTGCTTGCCTCACAGAAATACGAGGAGTTCGACAAGCTGATGGAGGAGCCCCAGACGCAAAGACTGATCCCGGCTTTCAATTACCTTTTCCTGAAACTGAATAAGCAGATCCTTCAGGATGATGAAAAGGCAGTGGATGAGACATTCAAGGCTTTCAATATGCGTATGAACAATATGCAGAAGGAGGCTTTGTACAAAAGAGGTTTCTATTATTATCTGAGCAAGGAGGACAAGGAGAATACGCTTGTCTATTATCAGCTGCTGAAACAGCTTTCCGTGCGGGATATGCAACTGTTGGATGTCATGTATGATACCTACATCCTGAATGGAAACAAATATCTTGATTTCGTGAATGAACAGTTGGCTGCCTGCGACAAGGAAGAAGAGAAGATGCCTCTTTATGCCATCCTGGCAGATATCTACCGCAATTGCGGGGAAGACAAGAAGGCTGAGGAGATCGAAAAGATCGTTGCGGATTATACGGAAAAACTCAAGTCTGAAAAATAACAATCAAGATCAAGACCCGTTTATACAAGCGGGCCTTGTTTTAAATTGATGAAAAGGAATAGCGTATAATGTATCCTGTATATGCGTTTTCATCATACGGACAGGAAAGGATTCTGGATCGGCTTCATCGATTTCTTTACGGCGGGACTGTTTCTGGTCTGGTATATGCCCAGAGGGCTTCAGGATGAACTCGATGAGATACTCGGATACAGGACACAAAGATATTGGAAGGCTTATTTGCTTGGGATACCGGATCTTTTCATCTATACACTGGTATGGATGTCGAAGATCGCAGAACAGCTGAAAGAAAAAGCGCTGGAATTGGGGATAGGAGGAGAATTGACTTCTTTCAGGCATATGTTCCTGTGGAATACAGCGGGCTTGTTTCTGTTTGGTCCGATGATCGCTACGCTGCGATTCTTTGATACACTGAATAAGGTGGAGATAGAACTCAACAGAAGGAATGAAAAAGATGGACGAACAGAAGAATAGGGAAGACAGTTTCACAAAAAAGTTCGTGCGAAAGGATACGAAGACATACCGCTTCCTGCGAGCACTTTCTTTTTTGCCGGCTTATTTTCTTTACCGTCCGGTCTACAAGGGAAAGGAAAACATTCCTGAGGAGGGAGCGGTAATCATCGCTTCCAATCACATCCATATGTGTGATCCGGTATTCGTGATGTTGTCGACAAAAAGAGTCGTGCGTTATCTGGCGAAGAAGGAACTTCATGATTCGCCTCTTGGCTTTATCTATGATGCGGCTAATACGATCCCGGTGGATCGTAAGGGTGGTGCACATGATTCCATCGTTGCTGCCAGGAAGGCTCTTGAATATGGTGAAGTGATCGGTATCTTTCCTGAGGGTACCCGGAATAAGGAAATGAAGTCCGATCTTCTGGATTTCAAGATCGGGGCAGTGAAGATCGCCAGAGATACGGGTGCCCGGATCGTTCCGATGGCTTACATATCAGGAGGCAGGCCTTTTCTGGATCCTTATCGGATCGTTGTCGGTGAGGCTTACACGGTCGATAAAGACAGTGATCTGAATGAAGAGAATGAGAAACTGAAAAAGAAGATCAGCGATC
>CADBND010000054.1 GCA_902795875.1 uncultured Erysipelotrichaceae bacterium | reverse complement strand
CAGCAGGCGTGATTGCGAACGTGAACAAAGGATATGAGGGCTTTGTCACAGCATTGTTTGTTGAAGAGCCGTTGAGGCATCAAGGCTTGGGCACATATCTTTTGCATGAAGTGGAAAAACTGGCAAAGGAAAACGGTGCATCGGTGATTATGACAAGCGCGGGCGATTGGAATGTCGATTTCTTCAAAAAGAATGGCTATTTGCTCAGGGGTGAACTCAAAGATGTTCCCCAAGGACACAACTGTTACGAGCTCTACAAGATTATCTGAAGCAAAGCAATAATAATTCCTGATTGTCGATTTATTCCGCAACTAACTGTTTAGTGAGACGGTATGCTGCTTGTGCTGCTATAACGAGTGATCTGATCTTGGTATTGTCTGAATCGAATGATGAATATCTGAAACAATAGAATAAGACCAAAAAAAGAAAACATATGAGAAAAACGAGAATGCAGGTGATCAGTTATTTTGAAAGCAACAGAAAAGAACACTGGCTCAACGAGATCAGACGATGCAATTGGAGTGGAGGAACTTTTCTCTATGATCTGATCAGCAAAGGAACTTTCTTTGATGCTGTCGGAAAAAGGTCCAAAGTCTTGCTTCTGACAGAAGGGGATGAACTGATCTCTTTTTGTACGTATGCTGAGAAGGATGATATTCAGCCAACAGAACTCACTCCATGGATGGGTTTTGTGTATACATTTCCTGAACATAGGGGTCATCACTATCTTGAAAAACTGTTTGAGGAAATAGAACGCATCGCCAAAGAGGATACTTATTCCGAAGTATACATTTCAACGAATCATGTCGGGCTTTATGAAAAGTATAATTGTGAATTCAAAACCGTGATGAACGATATGAACGGCTCGCCATCAAGAGTATATGTCAAAAAGATTTTTAAATAAGATATCTAATCGGAGTAAAAGAATGAATTATTTTATCGAAGGGATACAGGGGAGCGGAAAGAGCACATTGCTTCAAAAAATGTCAGAGAGGGATCCAAACTGCACCGTTTTTATGGAGGGCGATTATTCTCCGGTAGAACTGGCTTGGTGTGCAAGAATGAATGATGCCCAATATTCGGATATCCTGAAACGATGGAGCAGCCTGCAGGATCAGCTCCGCAACAACTCACATAAAGAAGGTGACTGCTGGATCGTCTGTTATACGAAAGTCGTGAGCGAAGACCAACGCTTTTATCAGGAACTGGAGAATCATGAGATCTATAACGGAAGGATCAGCTTTGAAGAATACAAAGACATCGTATTGACGAGGTATCGGAATTGGCAAGGAGACGGAAATGTCTTTGAATGTTCTCTGCTTCAGAATGCAGTGGAAGATATGATCCTTTTCAGGGATATGTCGGATGATGCGATCTACGAGTTTTATAAAGAAGTGTATTCTGCTTTACTAGGCAAAGAATATGAGATCTGTTACATCGAATCAGCTGATATCGAGAAAAACCTGAATGTCATTCGCAAAGAACGTGTTGACAGGGAAGGAAATGAGATCTGGTTTGATATGTTGACGGAATTCTTTGTCAACTCTCCTTATGCAAAAAAGCGTTCTTTACAAAACTATGAAGCTCTGCTGGATCATTTAAGGCACAGGCAGGAGCTGGAATTGCGGATCTGCCGCGATCTATTCAAAGAAAACCTTACAGTGATCAGATCCAAAGCATACGAACTGTGACCGGAGAAAGCAGATTGCTGATCTTTTTGTTTGATAGACATAACAGTATAGGGTGTGAAATCGGTGAACCGGACCGGGATGATCACCGGTGGTATATAGATGATGCAGGAGGAATAATGCATGGGTTTGATCGAGATCGCCAGTGGAAGTTCCGTTTGGAAAGGGCTGAACTATTACGAAAACAAAAAAGTCGTATCATGGAATAAATCAGGAAAAATGACATATGACGGAGTCGTATCCGGAAGTGAAGGGAGATACTATAACGTTCATATTGATAAAGATCATCCTAAAAGATCGGTCTGCGATTGTCCGTTTGCGGCAGGACGCAGAGTTGTGTGTAAACACATGATCGCGTTGTGTTTTACGGCAGAACCGGAAGCTGCACAGTACTTCCTGAAACAAGTGGAAATGTGGGAAGAAGAAGAACAGAAAAGAGAAAAACAGCACTTGGCCGATGTACGTCGTTATGTGAATGGCTTATCTAAAAAAGAATTGAAAGAACAATTGATCAACGCGCTTCTCGAACTGGAGGAGAAAAATAACAGATACTGGTGAAACTGTACAAACAGATATCTTTCTAAAACACATATCGAAACTAAAAAAGTTAGAAATAAAACAGTCAATAATAAAAGGAAGAAATGATTATATTTCAGGATAAAGCACGATGGAGATAGAGAAAATGAAGGCATTGATTATTAACTGCAGTCCTGTTCGTACGGGGGCAACTGCAGAAATTGCAAAGTTG
>CADBND010000053.1 GCA_902795875.1 uncultured Erysipelotrichaceae bacterium | reverse complement strand
TCCCTTCGTATTCAGTATGACCGAAGCAGTAGAATGCTCATCCAGTTTTGCCAGAGACCACAGTTTCTTTTTTTCTTCTGTCCTGGAAGCCATCAGACCACCCACTTCCCAAAGATCATCACCGTAATTGATCGCCGCCTTGATATAGTCATAACCCGGATAAGCGATCAGTAAAGGCTCACCCGCATCCACATAATAGCCGTTGTAGTAAGGGATATCCTCCAGTAGGAAACCATTGGAAAACTCCACATCGACACTGTCCCCATAAGAAAAGCCTCTCTTATTGAAATCGTCGATTGAGATCTCAATATAGACACCGCCGAATTCCGTCTCATGGATCGTCGGATAATCACTTATCTCAATGACCTCATGTTCCTCGCCCTTGCCATCAGGTTCTTTCTTTTCACACGCCGAAAAGCACAGTCCTGTCAGCATGACAAGAACGGCTATAATACCGGTGAAATATTTTCTCATCTTTGGATCCTTCATTCTGAATCCTTTTTCGGCACCTTGACCCCGGAAGAAACGATAGCCTCATTGGGACATACCAGCACGCACAGATGACAGCCCACACACTTCTTCGGATCCAGCATCGGATGATCATCCTTCATCGTTATCGCCTGATGGCCGCCATCCATACAGGAGATGTAACACCTTCCGCAGCCAACACATTTTTCTCTTATGAATTTCGGATAGATGATGAAAGACCTGTCCAGTTCCTCGGTCTCAACGATCTCATCCAGGCTGCTGCCCCTGAGTTCATTGACCGAAGAATAACCCAGTTCACGCAAAGTGTAAGCAGCTCCGTCAAGGATATCTTCTATGATCCGATATCCGTACTGCATGACTGCCGTCGTCACCTGCACGGTATTGGCACCCAGAGCGATGAACTCCATGGCATCCTTCCAGTTCTCTACACCGCCCATTCCGGAAATGTGCTTACCTTTCAGATTCTCATCCTTGCCCAGTTCCGCAATAAAACGCAGAGCGATCGGCTTGACCGCCTTTCCGGAATAACCGCCGATCGAAGCCATAAAAGTCCGATATCCCGGCGTAAAACCGACCTCGATCAAAGATTTGATCGTATTGATCGCCGCAACGCCATCCGCACCACCTCTTATTGCCGCATCAGCCGCATCCTCGATATGCGTGACATTCGGTGTAAGCTTGGCAATGAAAGGCAGCTTGCTGTGTTTCTTCACGACACGGCAATACTTCTCCACCAGTTCCGGTATCTGACCCACATCAGAGCCGGTATTTCCCTCCGCCATATTCGGACAGGAGAAATTGAGCTCCAAAGCATCCGCATATTCCCCTGTGATCAAATCTGCCAGGTAAGCCCATTCTTCCTCATTTCTGCCCATGACCGAGACCAGAAGGAACTTGTTGGGATAATTCTCCTTCAGCTTTCTGAAGATCTTCAGATTCTCTACAACAGAGTGTTCGGAAAGCTGTTCGACATTCTTGAAACCGATGATCCGGTGATTATCGCCCCGGACAGCGGAAAAACGCGGAGAAGTCTCCTTGATGTCCATCAGACAGATGGTCTTGAAAGCCACACCTGCCCAGCCGGCTTCAAAAGCCCGCGCACACATATCATAGGTCGAAGAAACGACAGAAGAAGAGATCAGAAACGGATTCTCCAAAGGGATACCGCAGAAATCCGTCTTCAGAATGGAACGGTCGATCTTCTTCTTATTCGGATCATCTCTCTTTATCGAAAGCAGTGTATTTCGGATGTTGTAAGAGATCGGACAGGCCTTCTCACATCTGCCATCACAATCCGTACAGGATATGTCTTCAGAAATGTTGTTCCTGACGACATATTCATTTTCAAAATACAGGCTTCGTAATATCCTGTCGGGTTCCATGACGCCGCAGGCCTTGGTGCATTTCGCATTATGACAAAGCAGACAACTGTTATTGTTTAACATACACCCTCCCACATGATACTTTAAACTTCTTTTTTTATATTTTATCATCCCATTGAATTCTATTGACACCATTTGTATATACAACGCCCATAACAAAAAATGATATGATTCTTTTATAGGGGGTACTCACATGAAAGAGTTTTTTAAACGTATCCATACCGAAAAATTCCGCTGGTATGACGAGATCCTGCTCGTATCGATATTCTCATTTCTGATCACACTCGCCGGACAGTTACTCGGCAGCATCCTCAACGGTCTCATCTTTGTGAAGATCTTCGACATGAACACACCGTTCAATGCGACCTTCTTTCAGTATTTCTCTACGATCGGTGTCTGGATCTTCGGAGTATTCATCATCGCAATATTAAAACATCGCCGTCCGATCCTCAAAGCGATCTCGACCAAGGCAAAAGGAAACAATATCAGATATCTCGCACTTGGCCTTCTGATCGGCTTTGGCCTCAACTTCGGCTGTGCTGCAGTGGCCATGCTTCACAAAGACATCCACATATCCTTCTCAAGGTTTGAACCATTGCCCTTCCTCGGATTATTACTGGCGGTATTTGTCCAGTCTTCATCCGAAGAACTCATCGACAGAGCCTATGTCTTTCAGACCCTGAAGAAAGGTTATCGGAGCAAATGGGTCGCCATCATCGGCAATGCCCTGATGTTCTCACTGATGCACGGCTTCAATCCAGGCGTGACGACCCTGGCACTAGCCAGCATCTTCTTCTCCGGCCTGCTGTTCTCACTGTTCGTCTACTTCTTCGATTCGATCTGGTGTGCATACGGTATCCACACCGGCTGGAACTTCACGCAATCTATCCTGCTCGGACTGCCAAACAGCGGACTCGTATTCCCCTATTCCATCTTTGAACTGGACACCGCGACTGCGACCAGCACCTTTGCCTACAACGTCGAATTCGGCATCGAAGGAACGATCCTGTCTACGATCGTCCTGATGCTGGCATGTCTTGTCGTCTATCTGATCGGCAAAAAACGCAACGAAGAACCGATCGACGTCTGGAATCTGAACAAATAACAAAACAAGGAGGGGCAAGCCCTCCTTTTCTATGCATTTGAAAAGGCGATCCTGTGAGATCGCCTTGTCTTTTATTGATTATTTGTTGATGACATCCGTCAGCTCATGCTGAAGCTGTGTTTCGATACGACGCAGTTCGGTCTGTGCCGCAAGTCTCTTTTCTCTGCCCTCTGTCTGGATACGCTTGACTTCTTCGAGGGTCTCGATGAGCTTCTTGTTGGTCTCGGTGAGAGTCTCGATATCCACGATACCTCTCTCGGATTCCTTGGCCGTCTCGATCGTCGCCATCTTCAGAGCCTCCGCATTCTCCTTCAGCATCTTGTTGGTCATCTCAGATACTTCGTTCTGAGCCTTGACTGCTTCCTTGGAATGAGCGATACCCAATGCTATCAGCATCTGTGACTTCCACAGAGGGATCGTATTGACCAAAGTCGACTGGATCTTCTCCGTCATCAGCGTATCGTTGTTCTGAACCAGACGGATCTGCGGAGCCATCTGGATGGAGACCATTCTGGTCAGCTCCAGGTCGTGCAGTTTCTTCTCGAAACGGGTGATCGCTTCGGAAAGGTCATTGGCCGCCTGTGCATCTTCAGGAAGACCCGATTCCTCAGCCTTCTTGAGAGCTGCCGGCAGATCGTTCTTCTTGATCTCTTCGAGACGTTTGTAGCCCGCAAGGATATACATCGTCAGTTCCTTGAAATTCACCAGGTTCTTTTCATACAGCTGATCCAGAAGGGAAATGTCCTTCATCAAAGTGATCTGATGGTTCTCTAAGATCTTGACGATCTTGTCGACATTCGAATTGGCGCTGTCGTATTTTGCCTTGACATCATTGATGGTGTTGGAACTCTTCTTGAAGATCTTCGCAAAGAAACCGTCGTTTTTCTCATCGACATCAAAATTACGAAGTTCTGAAACCAGTTCCAGCAGTGTATCGCCTACTGTATCGATATCCTTCGTACGGACATTCTTCAAAGCCGTATCAGAGAAATCCGCGACCTTTGACTGTGCCGTCGCACCGTATTGTAAAACGGTATTGGTCTCCATGATGTCGATCTGTTTTGAGAACTCATCGACCATCTTCTTCTCTTCTTCCGTCAGGCTCGAATCATCGAGCTGCGCATAACCGACCACATCGGAGACAGGAACGCTCGCATGCTCCTTCTCTTTCTCGATCGATTCTTCCGTAACTGTTTCTTCTGCTACCGCTTCTTCCCCCAAAGTCAGTACGATCTTTTCTTCATTTTCTGCCATATCATGTTCCTTTCTAGTCCTCAATGACATCCATTATTTCTAATATCCTGTTAAGATCTTCAATATCAGTATACTTTATACTGATACATTTGTTTCTGATTTCCACTCGTGTAGAGAGCTTTTTACGCAGACGGTCTTCCACATCCTCCGTAAACGGATCCCTTTTGACCTCTTCCGACTTTTTTCTGTCGCCCTTTTTCTTACCCCCGGAAGCCATTTTTTCCAGTTGTCTTACCGAAAGGCCTTCTTTGATGGCCTTATCTGCCAAAGCAATCCTTTCTTCCTCATCCTCGATTGCCAGTAAAGTCCTGGCCTGTCCATAGGACAGAAGACCCTGATTGACCTTGGCCTTGATGCTCTCCGGAAGAGACAAAAGCCGGAGCATATTGGCGACATTGGTCCTGGACTTGCCTAAACGCTTTGCCAGTTCATCCTGCGTATATCCCAGCTTTTTGATCAGCTGTGAATAAGCCGTAGCCTCCTCGATCGGCGTCAGATCCTTACGCTGTATGTTTTCAAGCAGTGAGATCTCCATCATCTGCCTGTCATCGAAATCCACGATGATCGCAGGGATCTGTTTCTTTCCGGCCAGTTTGGAAGCTCTGAGTCTTCTTTCACCGGCCACCAGTTCATAACCGCTCAAAGACTTTCTTACCAAGATCGGCTGAAAGACACCGTTCTCTTTGATCGACTCTGCCAGTTCCTTCAGACCGTTCTCATCAAACTCCTTACGGGGCTGATAAGGATTGGGACGGATCGAATTGATCGGCAATTCCTGAGAAGAACCTCCCTTTTCCTGCGCATTCTTCTCGATATCATTCAGAAAGGAATCGATATCCTCCCCGAATATCGCATCCAGTCCCTTGCCGAGTTTCTTCTTACCTGCCATCTTTTCCCTCCATACCGGCTGCGATGACCTCTCTAGTCAGAGCGACATAAGCCTTCGCACCCTCGGAAGTGATCGCATAATCATAGATCGAAAGACCGGAACTCGGTGCTTCGGAAAGCTTGATGTTGCGCGGGATATATGTCTTGTAAGCCTTCTCCTTGAAATGCTTGCGTATCTCCTGACCGACCTCCGCCGAAAGATTCGTCCTGGCATCATACATCGTCAGCAAGACGCCCTCGATCTTCAGATTCGGATTGAAAAGCTTCTGCACCAGACGGATCGTCTGTAAAAGCTGTGTGATACCCTCCAAAGCGTAATATTCGCTCTGTACCGGGATCAGAACGGAATCCGCCGCCGTCAAAGCGTTCGTATTCAACAGACCCAGCGAAGGCGGACAGTCGATGATGACGAAGTCGTAATCATCCTTGATCTTATCCAAGGCGTTCTTCAGAAGCTGTTCCCGATCCTTCTCGATCTTCGCCAGTTCCAGATCCGCACCCGCAAGCGAGATGTTTGCCGGAAGCAGATCCATCGGTGGCTTCTGCAGTTTCTTGAGACAATCCTTGATATCCGTATCATTCAATATGGCATCATAAGCAGTCAATTCCCTGAGTCCCACTCTGTGACCGACACCTTGTGTGGCATTGCCCTGCGGATCGAAATCCACAAGCAGGACCTTCTTATTCAGATAAGCCAGACCGGCAGCCAGATTGATACTGGTGGTAGTCTTGCCTACACCACCCTTCTGATTTGCGATAGCGATCGTTCTTGCCATAGCTGCCTCCTATTTCTTCATCTTGATGACGATCTTGACCGAATCGTCATATTCCGTTACCTGCATATCCGCATCGATACCCGAACGTCTGCACAGTTCATAACTTTCCTTGATCGTATTGATACCGATCCGCACATTGCCCGAAACACCCTTTGAATGATGCTTCTCACTCAGTTCCCTGATGTATTCCTCCGTCTTGGAGACGTTGTATTTGCGATTAGTGATCGTCAGATAGACTTCCTCGAGCCGATCGGCAGGCACATTCAAAAGAGCCCGCGCATGTCTCTCGGTGATCGTACCGTGTGCGATCGCCTGCTTGACATACTCCGGAAGTTTCAGAAGACGCAGCTTATTGGCGACGGTAGACTGACGGTAACCGAGTCTCTCCGCCAGTTCGGATTGCGTAAGATCCTCACTCGCCATGATCCTCTGCATCGCCATAGCCTGTTCGATCGCATTGAGATCCTCTCTTTGCAGATTCTCGATCAGAGCCAGATTCGCCGATTCGTCATCACTGCTCTCCATGATGATCGCCTCGATATCCTTCTCTCCGTTCAACAGACAGGCACGGTATCTTCTCTCTCCCGCGATCAGTTCGAACTTGTCTCCGTTTTTACGCACCGTGATCGGCTGCAAGAGACCGTTCTGCTTGATGGATTCGGCCAGACCTTTGATCGAATCATCATAAAAATCCAGTCGCGGCTGGTTCTTGTTGGGTATGATCTTATTTAACTTGATTCGTACGATTTCTTTTTTCATAATGGACTCTTCTTAATTATATTATATTTCCTAGGATATTTTAACGGGGTCGTTCTCACTTTTCGGAAATAGCTGATGACACGCTGATCTTTGTTCAGGATCTGTTCATCATAAGTATCTTCGACCTGAAAACCCATCGTATCGATCGCCTTTAAGGCCTCTTGGATCTCCTTATGACCGTCTTTTCCTCGCATACAGAGGAAATAGCCGCCCTTTTTCACCATCGCACCGCACACTTCGATCAGAGAGTTCAAATTCGAAACAGCCCGGGCAGTGACATAATCGTAAGCCTCCCGATGGGAAAGGGAATGATCCTCCCCGCGGACATTGACGACTTCGATATCCTTCAAAGACAGCTTTTCGATCAAAGAATTCAGAAAGACACATCTTTTCCCGATCGGCTCGATCAGGACGACCTTCAGATCGGGGAAGACGATCTTCAGCACCACACCGGGAAAACCGGCTCCCGTACCGACATCCGCCAATACGCCCTTCATGTCACCGTGAACGACCAGCAGCGAATCATAGAAATGCTTATCGAGCACCTCCTCGAACGCATCGATCGCTGTCAGATTGATCTTCTCGTTATATTCCTTAAGATAAGCCGCATAAGTATGAAACTGTTCCCTCATCCTCTCATCCAGGATGATCCCCCTTGCGGCCAAAGCAGTCTCGAATTCCGTAAATGTCATATCCTAATTATACTTTATTTGTCTTTGTCCGTATGGGTAATTTTCCTGACACTTCGCAGAAAGAAAAAGCGACGTTTCCGTCGCTCATTTTCGCATGTAAAGATGTAAATGCCTGTCTGACTTTTTCACCGTTACGCTTTCACTTGTCTCCAGGACATATTCGCCATCACAATAGATCTTCGCCGACTCATGATTCACATAGACCCTGATCCGGTTTTCATCGTAGATCACGCGTGAATAGCTGTTTTTGTCATGCGGACAGATCGGTGTGACCGCAAAGACAGGAGTATCTCCCAGGATCCTGGGACCGCCGGCAGAAAGATTGTAGGCGGTCGAACCTGTCGGGGTGCAGATGATCAGTCCGTCTCCCCGCACATCGATCCTGTTTCCATCCTCCGTTTCAAAAGAAAGATCCACCGTCTTACCGAAATCCCCCTTTGAAATGACCACATCGTTCAAAGCGATATGTCTTTTCCCCTCCTGTTCCAGAGAAAGAAGGCTCCTTTCAGACAGCACGCATTCTTTGAATACCGTATCAAAATGATCCACTTCATCAAAAGACATGGCACAAAGAAAACCCAGTCTGCCACTGTTTATCCCCAGCAAAGGCTTATCCGCATCGATCGCTGTCTTCGCCGCCTTCAGAAGAGCCCCGTCTCCGCCCAAAGAAAGGATAAGATCGCATCTCTCTATCTCTTTTAAGACACGGCTCCCGTCCCCATAGAGAAGAGCGGATGTCTCTTCGGAAACAAAACAGGCATTACCCAAAGCTTCCAGTTTTTCGATACATTCCCTCGCCTGACTTATCTGTCCGTGTGTAAAACTGTTGGCACAGATATAGAAGTTCATTTTCAGTCCTTATTGCTCAGATACTCGTCGATGGACTTCGCAGCCAGTTTTCCGGCTCCCATCGCTGAAATGACAGTCGCTGCGCCAGTAACGGCATCGCCGCCGGCATAAACAGCAGTTCTTGAAGTCAGACCGTCTTCATTGACGATGATACCGCCATGCGAGTTGACCTCCAGACCATCCGTCGTATTCTTGATCAGAGGATTGGGCGAAGTACCGATCGCCATGATGACCGTATCCACATCCAGAACGAATTCCGAACCCGGAACTTCAACCGGTCTTCTTCTGCCGGACGCATCCGGTTCTCCCAGCTCCATCCGGATACACTTAATACCCGTGACAAAGCCATTCTTCGGATCCCGGGGATCTTCCGTATTGTTGTAGCCGAGGATCTCGACCGGATTATTCAGAAGACGGAAATCGATGCCTTCTTCTTGCGCATGTTCGACCTCTTCCTTACGGGCAGGAAGTTCTTCCATCGATCTTCTGTATACGATGTAGACCTT
>CADBND010000052.1 GCA_902795875.1 uncultured Erysipelotrichaceae bacterium | reverse complement strand
GCTTTGTAAAGAGGTGAATGATCATCTCTTTTTCTATATAATGGTTTTAGTATGGAATATGTAACGATAGGCAAAATAGTGAATACGTTCGGGATACGCGGAGAGGTGAAGGTCGATTCCTACACCGATTTTGAGAAGGAAAGATTCAAGAAAGATTCCACGGTCTATATCGGAGAGGAACATCTTCCTTTGCAGGTAGCAGGATATCGGCAGCACAAGGGCTTTCTGCTTGTCTGCTTCAAGGATCACGAGGACATCAATCTGATCGAACGGTTCAAGGGAAAAATGATCTACAAGTCCAAGGAGGACATCAAGCCTTTGAAGAAAGGGGAATACTATTTCTCTGATCTGATGGGACTGAATGCTTATGTGGAAGGCAAGTGTGTCGGAAAAGTCCTGCGCGTCGAGGAAGGACTTGTCGCAAACAATCTGCGCATCCGTAAAGAGGAAGATGGCAAAGAATATCTCGTTCCATTCCTTCCGGTTTTTATAGAGAATGTCGACCTTGAGGAAAAACGGATCGACATCATCAAGATGGAAGGCCTCTTATGAAGATCACGGTACTGACTCTGTTTCCGGAGATGTACGAGGGATTTCTGAATTCTTCCATCATCAAAAGGATCATTGAAAAGGGTCTTGCGGAAGTCAAAGTCGTCAATATCCGGGATTATTCTTTCGACAAGCATCATCATGTCGATGATACGCCTTATGGCGGCGGTGCGGGAATGCTGATGAAGGTGGATGTCGTACATCGGGCATTGCTTGACAACATTTCCAACGATTATACCTATGCACTGCTCACTTCGCCGAAAGCCCGTCCCATGAAACAGGAAGATCTGATAAGACTTTCCAAGCTTGATGAATTCGTGATCATCTGCGGACACTACGAAGGGATCGATGCCCGGATCGAACGCTATGTCGATGAGAAGATCTCGATCGGCGATTTTGTTTTGACCGGTGGAGAACTTCCATCTATGGTGATCATCGACGGTATACTTCGCTTGCTCGATGAAGGGATCTCTTCCGATTCTTTGAAGGAAGAATCCTATACGGACGGTCTGCTGGAATATCCACAATACACAAGGCCTGTCGAATACAACGGCGTGCGCGTTCCTGATGTCTTGCAGAACGGCAATCATAAACAGATACGCCGCTACAATCTGAAGATGGCTTTGAAGGAAACGATGCTGAATCGTCCCGATATGCTGGAAAACAGAGAATTCACCAAGGAAGAACGGGAATTGATAGGAGAGATCATCAATGAATTATAAAGATGAGATCAAAGCTGTAGCTTTTGATTACGACGGAACGCTTATCGATTTTCAATATCGGACATATAAGCCGACGATCGATGCACTTGAAAGACTATGTGCTTCCCGATATAAAGTCGCACTCATGTCTGGCCGTCCTTCTTTTTTGGCGAAGAAGTCTTTTGAGAAGGATTTCCCCGGTCTGAGGCTGGATTATGTCTTCGGATGCAACGGTTCGGAAGTCTATGATGCACAAAAGGATGAGACGAAACTGCTTCACCCCGTTTCCGCTTTCGATATCCGGCGTTTAGGTGCCTTATTTGAAGATGCACCATTCCTATATCTGGGTATTTATGACGGAGAGAAGTTCTTAGTCAATCACCGTATTGATTCCGAAGAACTGATCGAATGGATGAATGCCCGTTGGCTTACGCCGATCGAATTCGATTATCAGACAAACGATGTGCCTCGTTCGAAGGTCCTTGTATTGAATGAGAAGAAAGATCGGGACAGGGAGATCGAATACATCAGAAAACTCGATCTGAGCGATCTCAACGGTTTTTATTCCTCCCCATATTGCTTCGAGATCGCCCCGAAGGGGATATCGAAGGCTACTTCTGTTTCCTATCTTGCCAGTGAACTTAACTGCAACGAGAAGCAGATCCTGGCTTTCGGGGACAATGACAACGATATGGAGATGCTTATGTGCGCGACCGGTGTGATCATGGAAAATGCCAGGAAAGAGCTCAAAGACAGGATCCCTTTGCATACCGATCGGGTCGATAAATTGGGGATATATGACTTTTTAAGCAGAAATGGTTTGATTTAAGTTGCTGTTTATGATAAAGTTATTAAGCGCTGTTCCGCTTTTCTTTTCAGATTATGAACAGATGTCTACATTTTGAAAAAGGAGAAAAAGATGAATTTAGGTTTAGTCAATGAAATCACTAAAGACCAGATGAAGTCCGACGTTCCTGCTCTTGCTCCCGGACAGACTGTTCGTGTTGATGTCAAGATCAAGGAAGGTGACAAATCCCGTATTCAGGCTTATGAAGGCGTTGTGACGAAAGTTCAGGGTTCCGGAATCGGCCAGACTTTCACAGTCAGAAAGATCTCTTCAGGTATCGGCGTTGAAAGAACATTCCCTGTTCATTCACCCGTTATCGACAAGATCACCGTCTTAAGAGTCGGTAAAGTCAGAAGGGCGAAACTGTTCTATCTGAGAAACCGTTCAGGCAAATCTGCCAAGATCAAGGAAGTCAGATAATTTCTCCAAAGCCGTTAATAGCGGCTTTTCTTTTTGAGTATAATAAAAGATATGAAGAAGAATGTATTTATTGAGTTTTTCTGGTTTTTTGTAAAAGCTCTTATACTGGTCGTCATCCTCATTAAATTTGTTTTCATGCCCTGCGTCGTAAACGGCACATCGATGAGACCGACCTATGAGGAGGGAGATTACGGCTATTCCTTTATCCTAACCAAGATGCTGGGGATATCACGTTTTGACACGGTCGTGATAAGACCTGATCCTGAAGATTCCGAAAAGCTGCTCGTCAAAAGGGTGATCGGTCTTCCGGGAGATACAGTGGAATACAAAGACAATGTACTGTATATAAACGGAG
>CADBND010000051.1 GCA_902795875.1 uncultured Erysipelotrichaceae bacterium | reverse complement strand
GTCGTCAATGCAGCCAACAGCAGGCTTCAGGAAGGAAGTGGTGTATGTGGTGCCATATTCGATGCGGCAGGCACTGACAGACTGCAGGAGGAATGCGATAAGATCGGCGGCTGTAAGACGGGAAAGGCTGTCATTACACCGGGTTTTGATCTGTGCAGATATATCATTCATGCGGTCGGACCGATCTATCGGGACGGGAATCATCATGAACCGCAGGATCTGTACAGCTGTTACCGGACTTCTTTGGATATCGCAAGAGGGAACGATATCACTTCCATTGCGTTTCCTTTGATCTCAGCAGGGATCTATGGATATCCGAAGAAAGAAGCCTGGAGGAAGGCTTTACAGGCATGTGCCGACTGGATGAAAGAGAATGAGGATTATCAGATAGAGATCATCTTTGCGATCATCGATGATAGTATTCTTGAACTTGGAAGGCAGATGGCGAGAGAATTGAATATAAAAATCAAATGAAAGGAGATGCGATGAAGTATTCTTCCGTGGGTTTCAGACCCTTTTACTATCAATTTGTTTTGTTTCCCATTGAAGCGCTAAGAGATGTCGTTTCGAACTTTGCGCATGCTGAAGATGCCGACAGCGTTTTAGCATTCGGCTATATCGATCATGAAACGGGATTCCGTTTTGAGATATTAGGTACAGCTGATGATCGAAACGGAGAGCTTCAGATCTACAATGACCGTCCGAGAGATGAAAGGATCTTCATCAAAGCGGAAACTGTCAGCGATATCGATGGGATCATTCTTGAAAACGAAGAAGATATCATTTATAAAACAGACACGAGACTGGTCGCTTCGATCATTACAGAGTATGAATACAGCGAAGATGTCAAGAACAGCAGAAGGATGGCTTTTCTGGATGGATCCCGTGACCTTTTCAATGTTGACGACGTTCAGGTCCATCTTTCCCGAAGAGGATATCAGGCAGAAGCCTGCTGGGTAAGGATCGAAGGATTGGAAAAACACTTCATCATCGGGAAACTGCTTAATGAGCCTTATCAGGACTTCGGATATCATTTGGGTGATACGATCTCCTTCTGTACACACGAAACAGAAGATTCTCATGTGATCTGTGTCAGTGACATGAATCCGAGCGTCAATATCACAAAAGAGGATCTTGAAGACGGTCAGATGTTAAGAGATGCGATCAAAGCATTCAACAGAGAAAGAAATGAAGAACATCTGTTCAATGTGCTGGAGCTTCTCAGAGACAGCGATGTATGGATCCCGTGCACTGCCATCTTATCTGAAAAAGACCAGGCCGCCATGGAAGAAATGATAAAGGAAGCAGGAGATGATCTGTCTTCTGTGGAAGGAAAAACTATGATCAGTCAGGATCAGATCCGTATGGTTCCGGATATATTGCGAAACGGCGAATCCTTCTTTTTCCCTGTATTTTCCGGTGCAGAGGAGATGGGTGAATATGGAAATGGTTTCTCCAAGATCGAAACAGGCTTTCTGAATGCGATAGATCTGGCACGAAACAACGAGAAGAAAGTGAAAGGCATCGTTATCGATGCTTTCAGTGAATCGTTTGTGGTGGATGCGGAACTCCTTGATCTCGTGGAAAAGATGAAGACAAGAATAAAGGATGCTGAATAATACGGAATAATAACGTTTTTTGCTTAAATGATCATCGGCTATAATAAAATAATGCTATAAAAATTTGATCAATGAGCTGTGGAAGGAGCCATCCGGATCCTAAGAAAAATACTTAATTACTTGAAATGAGAAAAACAATGTTTAGTGATTACCATGTACATACGGAGTTTTCCGATGATTCCCATGAATTGATGAAGGATCAGATAGAGAAGGGGATATCTTTGGGTCTTGATGAGATCTGTTTTACCGATCATGTGGATTACGGTACGAAGAAGGATTGGGATGAGGGAGATATCGAATACCGGTTTGGAGATGGGGTCGGTACGCCTTTGGATTCTCTTGAGCCGGTCGCAAATGTGGATTATCCGGCTTATTTTGAGAAACTGGATAGGATGAAGGATATCTATGAAGACCGGATAGTGATAAGAAACGGTCTGGAGTTTGGTGTTCAGAGCCATACCGTCGATCGTTTTGAGAAGCTGTATAAGCGATATGAGGATAAACTTGATTTCATATTGCTGTCGATGCATCAGGTGAAGGATCTGGAATTATGGGATCAGAGTTTTCAGAAGGGTAAGAGTCAGAATGAATATAACGAAGAATACTATGGTGCGATCTATGAGACGATGAAGGTCTATAAGGATTACAGTGTTCTGGCTCATCTGGATCTGATCGTACGGTATGATCTGAATGGAAGATATCCTTTTGAGAAGGTAAAAGACAGGGTATATGAGATATTGAAACTGGCGATACAGGATGGAAAGGGGATCGAGATCAATACTTCCAGCTGGCATTACGGTCTGGATGATACGATGCCTTCGCTGGATATATTGAAAATGTATAAGGAAATGGGTGGAAAGATCATTACGATGGGTTCCGATGCGCATTCCACAAAATATCTTGCGGATCATTTCGATGATGCGAGAAAGATTCTGAAGGATGTCGGATTTGAATCTGTCTGTACATTTGAAAAGATGAGGCCTGTATTTCACAGGATATAGAAGGAAAGAGACCGTTACCGGTCTCTTTTAGTTCGGGAGGGACATCGTGATGTTGTTGAAGGAGACATCACAATCATCAGCGAATAAAGCGATATGCGCTCCGCCAGTGGAATGTGAAATGCGGGAACTTAAGGCTTTCGTGTCGTCAATGTAGAGCACGACGATCTCATTTTCACAGACGAGTTTCACATGATGGGTATTTCCGGCTACGAAGTCAAAATAGGTGATCGCTACAGGATCGAATGTTGCCAGATCGGCGATCTCGTATCCTTCGTAGTGAAGCAGATCTCTGCTTGCATCCAGACAGAGTGCAGTGTAGGTAGGATCACTTTCGCTTCCACCGAAGGCGAATCCGGCACGTCCGTCACTCTGTAGTGTCACATCGCATTCCAGATACATCGTTGCGGGCCGGGTTCCCAGATCGGCAATGGCAAAGTTGCCGTCTTTTGATGACAGGGCGACATTGTTTTGATCGATCTTGACGTTTCCTTCTTTTTTCACTGCTTTGAAGTCTTTATTGAGTGAGAAATAAGTTGTGAAGGAATCGGGTTCTTTTACGCCAAGCGTCTTATCTTCGTGCTGGACAAGCTGATGATTGAGGACATTTCCTGCCCACTGGTATACGCCGGAGTCGGAAGAAAGTCCCGGTCTGCCCAGCCATCCGCAGAGATAGGTGTTTCCGTTCATCTGAGCGGTCTTAGCGGCATAGAATACGAAGCCGTTTCCGCTCATCAGTCCTTTTCCATCGAGGATGTTGTCTTTCGGTGCTTTGAAAGGTCCGTTCATACTTTCACCGATCGCATAATAGGTGACACAGTCCCAACTGTATGTCAGATACCAGGTGCCGTTGATACAGAAGAGGTCCGGACATTCCAGCATGTACTGTTCCATCGGTGCGTAGATCGGTCCTTCGAAGTTCCAACTCTTCAGGTCTTCGGAGGTGTATTTTGCGACGACTCCGCCCTGAGCGTTGCTTCTGGCGGCGATAAGGAGCCAGTAACAATTATCTTCTTCCACCCAGAAGACTTCTGGATCGCGGAAATCGTCATGGGAATAGCCTTCCGGAGCAAAGAAGGTATCTTCGGGCTGTTTGGTCCAGGTCTCGCGGTCGGGACTTGTCGCATGCATGACGCATTCCTTGCCCATACCGTTATTTCCGGCATCATTGTGTCCGGTATAGAAAAGGTGATAGGTGCCTTCTTGGTCTTTCATGACTGATCCTGTACCAAGCGCGGGATCGGGATCGGACATCAGGCCGTAGTTTAGTGCCATACCTTTGTCTTCGTATCCGACAAGATCATCAGTACTGAAAGAATAGATCGGATGATATCCCTGGCCGTTGTGGTCGGTATCGTATAAATAATACAGTTCCAGCATACCGTCATCAGTGACGTAGGGCATCGTGTCGCCGACGTAGGCTCCTTCCGGTGCGGGATAAAGCTCATAGGAGACCGGAGAATAGGGTTCATCCGGCAGACTGTTTTCTTTTAGCGAGCAGGCGCAAAGAAACAGGATCGGCAAAAGAAGGAAAATGGAGATCGATTGTTTTTTCATGTACGGGACATCCTTTCTGAATATGTCTGTATAAAAATATTTTCAAGTGTATTTGATGGCTTTGTCAAGATGTTACACATTTTGTCGGATGCTGATGTTCAGCATTCCTTTTTTTGTGTACCTCTGGAGTTTTAGATTCGGGATAATCATGAGTTCTTGTAATAAAGTATAATGCAAGTGAGGATAAGGAAAGAAAACGATGGAGTGGAAAGAAATGAAGAAAGCGTCAATGAAGATAGCCATTGTTTTATTGATATGTTTCAGCTGTTTTGGATGTGAAACGGGCTTGGATAATGCAGATAGCGACCAAAAGCCGGATATGAACATCGAGATCATTCCGGATAATGCCAGGGTCTCCTATCTTGGTCCGGAAGGAACATATACGGAAGAAGCTGCGAAGTTTTTCTTTCCGGAAAGCGTATCACTGTTTCCCAAGACGACCGTTCCTGAGGCGATCGAGGACGTTGTGAAAGGAAATGCGGATTATGCTGTGATACCGCAGGAAAACACTTTGGGCGGTACCGTGGCGAATTATATCGATGCGCTCATCAAAGAAGATAAGGTTTTTGTGACCGGAGAGGTCATATTGCCGATCAATCAGACCCTGATGGGTATTCCCGGCGCTTCGATCGAAGATATCCGCACGGTCTGTTCGCATGCGCAGGGACTTGCGCAGAGCCTGAATTGGAGAAATGAGAATCTGCCAGATGCCGAAGCGATAGAAATGGCAAGTACGGCTGCAGCAGCGAGTTATGTAAGTCAGACGGGAGACAAAACGATCGCTGCGATAGCCGCTCCCGGTGCGGCTGATCTGTATGGCTTGTCCGTTTTGGCAGAAAATGTGCAGATCACTGATGCGAACAAAACAAGATTCTATATCCTTTGCGCTTCCAAGCCTGACAGCGAAATGAAAACGCATATGGTTCTTGTGGGAAGTTGCCGGGCAGACCGGATCGACGATATTATCGTGGAGATACATAATACCGGTTTGGAATTCGTAACGATCCATGACAGGCCGGAGGGAAACTCTTTGGGAACATATCATTACATCATCGAAGTGGAAGATCCAAATGGGATAACGGAAAAACAGCGGAATAACGTCGAAGCGATTCCTGAGGTGCGTATCCTTGGTTTCTTCGATACGATGGAAAAAGGAAGATAATAATAACGTTCCTGTCTGGCGGATACAAATGGACGTTTCCTGAACAGGCAGTAGTATAATAAAAAAACGAAAGAGGGTTTACTTTGAAAAAAAATATTGATTTTATTATCAGCTTTGATGGTACTTCTTAGCGGTTGTTCGACTGAAAAGACGATCGTGGCCAAAGAAGGGAAACAGATGGTGGAAGAATTCTATAAGGATCTTATGGATGCGGACTGTTTTACTATGGAATCTTATCGTGACGGCACTTTATCGGGTGTCTTTACGAAAGACGGAGACAAAATGTATGTGAACAGTGTCGAAGCCGGCTATGATTATTATCTGTTTGTCCAGGACGGAAAGAAATATCTCATTTCCGATGACCGGACACTGTTTGAAGATGAGAGCATGTACGATCTTTCTTTACAGACACTCAACACGACGCTGAGGATGAACGCTTTGGCATATTATGAGGGGGATGACGATTCTGTAACTTGCAAGGCAACGAATAAGAATGACAGTGAGCTGACTTTGAATGTGACGGCAGCAAACGGAAATTCAAGCGAATCATTCACTTCCACGGGAACAAAAGAAAACGGTAAAGTAAGCAAGATTGTTTCGGAGTTCAAAAACGGCGACAGCAGCATGAATATGGAATACCGTTTTGTCTACGACCAACATGTCGAGTTACCTGAGTATAATGCTCCTAAAACATACAACGATCTGCCACATGTTGAAAGTCCGTGCCGGACCTTTGGGGAGATCGCCGATTCATTGCGCGAAGGTGGTACTGTGGACTATACATTCATTGAAAATGAGATCTTTGTGATCGGCGAAAAAGACGGAAGACATTATCAGTTCAGCAGTACGATTGAACCGGATATTCTGGAAAAATACAACAGTCTGGATGTCGCAGATGAAAACTATGCAGATCAGGTCAATGAACTGCTTCACGGTGTGCAGATCGATGACTGCGTTGATTTTACGGATGAGATCCTGCCGCAGGAAGAGCTGGATGCATACACCGGAAAGACGATACAGAGCTTCATTGATGACGGTTTTGAAGTCAGTGGCTACGCATTCTGGGAAGACGGCAGCATGATCCTTGTACAGAAAGATCTGCTGACCTATAGAGTGGATGTGAAAGTACCGGATGGCTTTGATGTTGAGGCTGGACACGAGTACGATGAATTAAATGACTTCGAGATCCTCGGTACGGAGTTTGACAGTGTAGAATATGCCGCACTGCCAATGAGATAAATTATTGTTTTTACAAGAAAGCGTGTATTGTGTTTTTGTCTCTGTTTCTGAAGGAAACCCGTTTTGGACTGTTCTATGCATTTTGAAACACTGATCTGCTGACTTTATAGGGATCCGACAGGAGAACACTTTAACATCTTTCGATTAAGGAGAAAAGATGAACAATATGAAAAAGCCCATTTCCGAAGCAGCTGAAAAAATCGTACATGAAAGTATAAAGGAAAACGCCCATGTCGAGATCCCGCTTTATGAGCGACGCAAGGGAAAAGAATTCCACGCTTCAGGAAGCTGGCAGACGACAAAAGGAGAAAAACGGATCATAGAGACTTTCGGCTACATGTTTTTCTTTGGCGTCTTTTTGGGGCTTATAGTGCTTTTTATCCATCCGGGGAAGCTTTCTTCCATCCTTCTAGGGATCGGCATAACAGGTGCTGTCGGAACATTCATCTCATTGTTTGCGATCGTATTTCGCAAGCATAAAGAAGAACCTATGGAAGCTCATTACTACGACACCGATTACAAATACAACGCCTTTACCGGAGAAGAGAAAGATGCCGGAAGGGAGATCACAAAAGAAGAGTTCTTCGGGAAAAAGTAAGGAATGCCATATTAGAATACAGTCTGTTTGTCGATTTTGTGAAGTTATGGATTCATAAAGAAAACTATGTGTATTCGACAGATGAACTGACAGACTGCGATTTACAGAGGTAGCTAACTTATGAATGTTGAGAAAACAAGACAATACTATGACCAGTTGACAGAAGAAGACATCTGCAACTGCGCATATTGTCGAAACTACGTCAAAGAGATCAAGGCTGCTTATCCGGAACTTGCGGCTTATCTGAACCAATTAGGGGTCGATATCGAAAAGCCTTTTGAAGCGATCCCGATCGGTCCTGCAAACGGAACGATGTTTTACAGTGGTGTTCAATATGTGATCCTGGGTTCTGCCGGTCCTTTCAAAGAAACTGATATCGGTAAAGTACATCTGTTCGTTACGGATTCTCATCCGATGACGGAGATCAAGGAAGATCATTTTGTAATAGAGATCACTCCTATACATTTAAAATGGGATGAATGATCGCAAGAATATATCATAGTAGCAAAAGGGCATAGTTACTGTACTATATCAAATAACAAGGACATACGGGTTTCATCCCTAAAAGGCTTGATGGTCTGTACTTTGCGTTCTTGTTTTTTTGTTGCCGCGCAAACTGATCATGTAAGAAACTTCATCCTCCCCGTTGTGATGCATATCTGAAGTTCCGTGGTGAAATTCGTGATATAAGAATGGATCGAAATATAATAACATATGTTATAATATTAAAGGTTATTTCTATGCCAAAGAAACCAACGACGACAAAAGAGGATATAGTAAACGGTGCATTCCGCTTGATCCGGGAGCAGGGTCATGAAGCGCTGACGGTGAGAAACCTGGCGTCTTTCCTGGGCTGTTCTACGCAGCCGATCATGTATCAGTTTCCGGATACGGATATCTTGAAAGACCTGGTTTATCGGAAAGCAGATGAATTTCACAGCGAATATATACTTGTGGCTAAAGACCTTTTGGAAATGGGGATCAGATATATCCGCTTTGCCAAAGAGGAGCCGCAACTGTTTCGCTTTCTTTTTCAATCAGGCCGCTTTTCCGGTCTCAGTTTGGAGGATTTGATCACTGCTCCGGAAACTGCGGATCTGCTTGCGGTCGTCAGTTCGGAAGAGGAACTGACAGCAGAAGAAGCCACTGCCTTTTTTGAACCGTTGGTTGCTGTTGTTCATGGCTATGCAAGCCTTATTGCAAACAACGGAATGGAATATGATCCTGATGCAATTGCAAGAGCATTAATGATGATTGCGGAAGGAATGGAGAGGAAGAAATCAGAATGACGAAACTGTATCAGAAAAGCGAGATCTCCTTTGCGATCCTTTGGATCGTTGCCTATGTAGTCCTGACAAGCATTGCCGACCAGCTCTCAGAGTCTGTCGGTATCATAAAGTCTGTAACGGCACTACTGCATATCGTGATGTCTCTGGTCCTTTATTTCTGGATCCGAAATAATGATCTGACCAGGAAATATGGCCTTTGCAAGTCTGAAGTTCCTGCAAGGCGTTTTCTGTACTATGTTCCGCTGATTCTCATCGCATCGACAGCCTTTTGGAACGGGATTACGATGCAATATAGTCTTCCGGAAACAGTTCTGTATATCATCAGCATGTGTTGTGTTGGCTTTTTGGAAGAGGCTATTTTCCGAGGGCTGTTGTTTAGGGCTATGGAAAAAGATGATCTGAAATCAGCGATTATCACTTCTTCACTGGCGTTTGGCATTGGCCATATCGTGAATCTGTTCAACGGAAGCGGCAGGGATCTGACATCATCGCTTATCCAGATCGTGTTCGCTGTTCTGATTGGATTTGTGCTCACATGGATCTTTTATCATGGAAAGTCACTGATATCCTGCATCCTGTTTCATTCAGCGAATAATGCATTAAAAGTGTTTGCTGCAGAAGGAAACTTGAGTTCACGGGCACAAATGATCATCAATCTTTTGGCGATCGTAGTCATTCTGGGAGGGTATTTATTCTATCTTGTTAAGGAATTTCCAATAAGGGAAGAGAATATTCACTGTAGATGAAAAATGCCCCGAATAGGGGCATATGATTGAAAAGAGATGAATCCGGATGAAGCACTGCATTGTTTCCGCTCCATGCAGAGTCTGAGGAATCTGTATGGAGTAACAACCGAGTTCCTCAGACTTTGCTCTTTTGTTGCATAATAATGAAAAGGAGCAAAGATGATGAGAAACAATCAATCGCTCAAAGATTTTTATATTCTGTGGAGTACGCAGAGCCTGTCACAACTGGGCAGCTCCATGATGGGGTTCGCACTGACCCTGTGGCTGTATGAAAAAACCGGGTCTGCGCTGAGTACCGCCGCACTGACTATCTGCACCTATGCGCCGTATGTGGTATTGAGCATTTTCGCCGGAGCGTTCTCCGACAAGTACAATAAAAAGAAAACCATGCTGGTGTGTGATGCTCTGGCGGCACTGACCACTGTATTGGTGTTTATCCTGTTCAAAAGCGACCTGCTGTCCGTATGGCATCTGTATGCCATCAACGCAGTTTCCGGACTGATGAACACCGTACAGCAGCCTACATCAGAGGTGGCCTATACCCTCATTATTCCTAAAGAAGCCTATCAGAAAACGAGCGGGTATCAATCGCTGTCCAGGTCACTGATTACTATTGGAAGTCCGCTGCTGGCTTCAGCGCTGTATGGGCTAGCTGGATTAGATGCGGTGATTATCGTGGATCTGGCCACTTTCGTAATTGCATTTGTGGCATTGCTTATCTTCGTTCAGCTGCCTGAAAAGGACAATCAGGGCAGGAAAGAGGAAAATATATTGAAGCTTGCCAAAGAAGGACTGCATTTTCTGAAAGAACATCGGCTGGTGCTGGATGTGATCATGTTTATGTCGGGTGTGAATCTGATCGCGTCTGCATTTGATGCGGTATTGCCTGCATTGGTAATTCCTATCCATGGCAACAACGTGCTGGGGATTGTGACTTCCTGCTCCGGCATCGCTATGGCGCTTGGAAGCGTACTGGTCGCTATTATGCCAAAGCCGAAGAACCGGGTTCGCGTCATTTACCTGACTATGCTGTTCTCTCTGGGAACGGAAAATTTTCTTCTGGCTTTCTCGAGGAACCCTTTGCTCTGGTGTCTGGGGCAAATTGTCGGATGGATGCTGGTTCCCGTGATGGCTGCCAATCAGAATGTCATTATGCGCAGCAGT
>CADBND010000050.1 GCA_902795875.1 uncultured Erysipelotrichaceae bacterium | reverse complement strand
TGCGCCAAGCAGGGAAGGCGGCAAAAACTCAGCTTACCTTGATACGATCGGCAATACGCCTTGTCCTGAGGTGGAGGTATATCATGTGTTTGATAAAGGCTATAAAGATGGGGAAGAGATTGCCATCCTCTTCCACGGCGCCTCATCTTCGACCCTGTGGATCTATGAATGGGTTTCCCAGGAGTAAATAATAATCTTTCAGCAGGGAGGAAAATATGAAAAACATTAGTCTTTATAAGATGTTTCAATAGGGGATACTTTAGGGAAACATAAAAAGACGAAAGACCTTGATGATCTGCTTGGGAAACAGGAACCTGTATCATTTGCGCTGGATTATTATACAATTTAGTAGTAGATAAAATGGAACAGAATCTTTTTTATAACGAGTATAATGAGCCTCTTGCGGCAAGACTTCGTCCGCAGGATCTCGATGAGATCATCGGTCAGCAGCATCTGATCGGCGAAGGAAAGGTCTTGCGCAGGATGGTCGAAGCAGACCGCATCCCTTCGATGATCTTCTGGGGTCCACCGGGTGTAGGCAAGACGACTCTGGCCAGTGTGATCGCCAGAAAGACAAAGGCTTCTTTCATCAATTTTTCGGCAGTGACCAGCGGGATCAAGGAGATCAAGGAGGTCATGAAGAAGGCTGAGGAAGATGCACAGATGGGTGAGAGAACCATCGTTTTTGTCGATGAGATCCATCGTTTCAATAAGGCACAGCAGGACGCCTTCCTGCCTTTTGTGGAAAAGGGAAGCATCATCCTGATCGGTGCGACAACGGAGAATCCGTCTTTTGAGGTCAACGGTGCGCTTCTTTCCCGCTGTAAAGTCTTCGTATTGAAACAGTTGTCTGCCGAGGATATCGTTGTGCTTTTAAACAGGGCGATAAAGGATGAGCGGGCATTCCCGGGGAAGGTAATACACATCGATGAAAAGGATCTGTATTTCATCGCTAATTTCTCCAACGGGGATGCGCGTATGGCTCTATCCACGTTGGAGATGGTCGTTCTTAACGGCGAAGAAAAAGATGGGGAAGTTTTTATCAGTTCCGATCTGATCGAAGAGATCACATCAAAGAAATCTCTTCTCTACGATAAAAAGGGTGAGGAGCATTACAACATCATTTCCGCTCTTCATAAGTCGATGCGCAATTCCGATCCGGATGCCGCGGTATACTGGCTGGCGAGGATGCTGGAGGCGGGAGAAGATCCTCTCTATGTGGCTAGAAGAGTGATCCGTTTTGCTTCGGAAGATGTAGGACTGGCAGATCCCCGTGCCTTGCAGATCGCGGTAGCGGCCTACGATGCCTGTCACTACATAGGCATGCCGGAATGTACGGATGCTTTGGCGGAGGCAGTTATATACATGGCGGTCGCTCCCAAGTCAAATGCGACAGATGTGGCTTATATGAGGGCGAGAGAAGATGCGATGAAGATGCTGGATGAACCGGTACCTTTGGTGATCCGAAATGCGCCGACAAGACTGATGAAGGAGCTTCATTACGGGGAAGGCTATCAGTATGCCCACGACACAAAAGAGAAGCTCACGAATATGCAGTGTCTTCCCGATTCTCTGAAGGATCGCGAGTATTATTCACCGGTCGATCAGGGTCTGGAGAGACAGATCTCTGAGAGAGTGAAACAGATCAAGGAATGGAAGAAGAAAAACGGCTGATGCCGTTATGGGAGAAATATGGAGAAGAAGAATTACAAACAGCTGGCGATCATGGCACTGGCAGTGATAGTATCTGCAGCTATACAGGCTTTTGCCCTGACATCCTTTTCAGTTCCTGCCGGGATCTATCCGGCTGGCTTCACCGGTCTGTCAAGACTGGTGTCGGATGTGCTCAGGGACTTTTTCGGGATCCATCTCCCTTTCTTTTATCTGTATCTGCTGATAAACGTCATACTGGCGGTTGTTGTCTTCAAGCATATCGGTAAGTTCTTTACGATCTTTTCGGTCATTCAGACAACGCTGATGTCAGTGTTTTCTTCTTTCCTTCCGGCCATGCATATCCTGGATGATCCGCTTTTGATCGCAATATTCGGCGGTCTGATCAACGGGTTTGGTGTTTCGATCGCTTTGACCAACGGGGCTTCCAGTGGGGGTACGGATTTTCTGTCTATCTATTATTCCAACAAGTTCCACCGTTCGATGTGGGATTATGTATTCGCATTCAACTGTGTGATGATCTTTGCGGCCGGCATGCTGTACAGATGGGAGATCGCAGCGTACTCAATGATATTCCAGTATGTTTCCAATCTGATCATTTCCAAAAGGCATAAGCGTTATACCCATCAGGCCATCATCATCGTCACGAAGAATCCGCAAGAGGTCATCGATTCGATCTTGAAGAATGTACGCCATGGCATCACGGAGGTCAAGGCCAAGGGTGCCTACAAGGGAGATGATGAGACGATCTTATATACAGTGGTGAATTCCTTCCAGACGGCAGAAGTCGTCAAATATGCGCTGGAAGGTGATCCCAGAGCTTTCATCGAGACGCGGAATACTCTGAACGTTTACGGAAACTACTATCAGAAACCGTTGGATTAAAAAAACAGGAACATAATTCCTGTTTTTGTATTTGTCATACTGTGATCGTATTAATCCCGCAGATCGGCGTTGCCCTGTTTTCGGACAAAGTCCTCACAATGTTGTGTCAATGATGCGGCTTCCATCGTATACAGTTCAGTGAACTTCGTGCCTTTATCCCATGGATCGTCATTGCTTGGATCAAGGGCATACTTCCGGCTGATCGAAGAATAGGCACTCAGTTTTCCCATGAAGCAGTAAGGGGATTTGTTGGGATCGGCGTCCTTGTACAGTTTGAATGTCTCAAGGGCTGTTTCCGCAAAATCGATGAGTCCCTGGCACAGCTTGCGAAGGGCAAGGGAGACGTTTCCATATTCTTCAGTCAGGGCATTTTTTTCATAAGGAAGCAATTGCTTGTTTAGGATCTCCTTGCATTGTTCCTGCAGTTTTTTCATGACATCTTCGATGTATTCCATCTGTGCAAGCATGAAGGTGTAGCGGTCGATGATCCGTACTTTGGAGAGGATATCGGCCTTGATATAGAAACTGCCTTCAGGTAAGACAGAGAACGAAGAGGATATGGCACTGTTTTTGAAGTCATCGATATAGTCTTTCAGACGTGCTTTCTGATAGCCTGTTTTCAGTGAATTGAAGTCCATCTTTTCCCTGTTTTTTTCCAGGAAGTCCCTGGCGCTTTTTGCCATGTTTTCGGCATCGCCCCAGTTCTGGTTGATGCGTTTGGATACCTGCAGGGCATCGACCTCAAGGGTCTTGAAGGTCTTCTCATCGATCCCGGCATCTTCCAGGTTGGACTTCATATAGATCAGACGGAAACCTTCCCTGAGATTCTGTTTGTCGACAAGTTCCAGCAGGATCTTGCTGATAGCGTTCATCGGATTCATCACGCCTACGGTATCCTTATAATATTTCATGACCATGTCATATTTCTTCTGCCTGTCCACCCCCAGATCGCGGTACCACGAAGGCCGGTCGTTTCCGTTGATGTACTTGGAGAAAGAGTCCTGATTGCTCAGATGGAAATCGCTGATCCATCCGTTGGCACCTAAGTCCCCATAGGCAAAACTCTCCAGAGCATCTTCTGTCTTTTTGCATTCGTTATTGGCGATCATCACTGAAAGCTGTTTTGTCGTTTCGTTGCAGCGTTTCACGACGTCCAGCAGTTCGTTCCTGATCTCTTTTTCTTCGATATTTTCCCATTCCAGGGAATTTACTTCCTGATCAAAATCAAATCCGTCGGTCATATTGATCTCCTTCTATCTCTTCGCATCAGAATCTGATCTCATAATCGCGCACATACCATCTGCCCCCGTTTGTCCGGATCAGGTTCCTTCTGACCGGACTGCCGAGTTGTTTCCCGTTTCTGTCAAACGAGACCGTCTGTACGGATGCATACTCCACCTTGTCGCCGTATTTGGAAGCGATGTTTTTCTGGTCTTCCGCGGAAAGGAAGTAGGAATCCAAGCCGCTTTCGTCGCTGTAGCCTTTGACGACAGTGATCTTGGTGGCTTCCTTTACGACTTCCGCATGGACATATTCACCATGGAACCGTTCCTGGTGCAGATCCCAATGGTACAGCATCAGGGATTCCTGGATCGGATTGCTTCGCCGTTCGGGCTGGATGCAGTCGACATAAAGGTCGTAGTTTTTCTCTTTGATCGCCTGTCTGAAGATCTCTACGAGACGTTCAGGTGTCACATCTTCCGGTACCGATTTTTCCGTGAACCAGCTTTCTTTGATTGCGGCGACCTGATCCTCATCAACGAAATAGCCGCTGTTTTCGTTTTGTGCATCGTATAAGCCTAAGACATGGCCTGGCACATAGAGTGCGACCGGTTCAACGACCAGGCCATAGACGGCGCTGCCGATCTTCTTTTCGCCTGCTTCCGGAACTTCCAGTGTCATGTCGGTGATCTCACAAAGCGCTGTCCACTTGTCCACTTCCGCCATCGTGGCGTCGACGAGTCTGCGGTAACGTTTGATCGCTTCATAGGGTCCGAGCCACTTTCTCGTGTCGATCTTGACGAAGTACATGCCACTGGATCGTTTGCCGGTATGGATGTATTCACCGGTTATCCCGACAAACTGATTCATCGGATAGCGCACTTCATCGAGGACGACATATCTGCCCTTGAGTTCTTCAAATGAAGTCTCTCTTACATCCGGTGCCGGGAAGGCTTTTTCCAGCATATTGTCCCTGTATTTATCCAGGAGCTCATTCCAGGCTTTCTCACTTTTTTCGCTGTAGAGTTTACGGATATCGTCTTCGTTTTTCAGGTATTGCAACATAGCATCATCGATCTCAGTGAAGTTACCGGTCGATCCGATGATGCATTTTCTTGCCCGGTCAAACAGTGCTATAATTCGTTCGTCCTGTGGGGCAAATTCATTCAGGATCATGATGCGCGACAAAGCGTCATCCTTGGAACGGAAGATCCCGGTCGCTCCGTTGGCACGCTTTACTTCGTTTTCAAACTCTTTGAGATACATCTCCGCCTGCTGTATGCGCATCGTCAGATTGCTCTCGTTGACTGTGAAAGTTGTCTTATCGACCATAGTAATAAATTCCTTTCCTGCTTTTTTCACGGTGTTGCATGGATCATATTGGTTTCTGAGTGAATAGGTCTTCCTCTTCTTTTCTTGTTTCCATATGGAAATACAGACAGGAAAGACAAAAAACGATATCGCTGAAGTATTGGTCTTTCTGTCTTTTGGAAACCGGAAAAAATATATGATGAAGGTTATTTTGTTAACCTTATTATAACATTGTGTATCTTCTTTCGGGCTTGGGTATGAAAACGGGGATCTAAAGTGCGGGATCAGTGAATGGAAGAGATCAGATCGTAGAGTTCCCTATAGTATTCTTCTTTTTCTAAGGTAAGTACTTTTTCGATCTTTGCAGAGAGTTCTTCATCGAGATAGGACAATGCCAACGGGGAAAAGCGGGTGCCGCTTTTTTCTTTCATCTCCTTTGTCAGCTTGTCCATGTCGCCGTGATATTCAAAGAGGATGTGATCGCATATCGCAAAAAGATCGCAGATCCTGCGGTAGGGGGATTCGATGCGGATGTAGTCTTTGGGATAGCCGTCACTCTGATCGTACCATCTGTGATGTCCTCTGGCGATGTCGGCAAAGCGCTTCGTCGATTCTCTTGTGCTGAGGTTGTCGTAGCCAAACTGTGTATGCAGGGTAAAGATCTCGGATTCCTGTTCAAACAGATCACGGATGTCAGTGATCTTTTTCATATTCATGGAGGTCAGTCCGAAGTCATAATAGAGGCCGCAGTCTTTGACATAGTTCAAAAGGACATCTTCCTTTTCTTTGAGATCTTTGATTTCTTTGATGAAGGAAATGTCGTCGAAGTGAGATGGATCGTTTTCATAGATCTTGGCAGCAAACAGAGATGCGATCTCGCCGGCTTTTTTCATCCGGATATAGTTCTGCGGGAAGATCCTGCCGATGAGACGGGATATGACGTCATGATAGGTGTCGACACCTTCCGTTTCGTAGTAGGAGAAGACCAGAAGGGCGATGTCGTAGAAATAGAAATCGTCGATCTTTTCTCTGGGGAAAGACAGAAGGGCTTTCATCATCTTGTCGTAGGCATATTTCAGAAAGCGGATATTTTTCTCTTTTGTGTATTGCGGATTGTTTTGAAGCAGCCTGCCGTAATAGATCGGAAGCTGAACGTTGCCATAGAGTCCCGATTCATCGTAGCGGTCATAGGGTGTGGATTCGATCAGCTTTTCCATCCGGGACAGCGTAGTCTTGAGATCGGCGAATCCGCAGCTGTATTCCATCTCATAGAATGGCCACAGCCAGCGGATATTGGGATCCTTGTTTTCCTTTTCCGGTTCGAAGATGATCTGACAGGCTTCCATGATGGAAGAGAGTTCTTCTTTGGACAGCCCGCCGTCACTTAGTGTCGAACGGTTGGCCGACATCTGCTGGTAAGTCTTTCTCAGGTAGGCATCCCAGGGTAAGGATGGTGCCATTTCCCGGTAATAGGGATCGGATACGATGTTTATGACTTTCGCGGTGGTGGCGATACGCCGTTTCCGGTCAGTCGTGGAAATGGAGATGTTGGCGAGAGAACGGATGATGTAGCCTTTGGTCTCTTCGTCGTCGATCCGGTCGAAATATTTCAGATAGGAACCGCCTTCCGTGAAGACCATTTCGTTTTCGAAGTAGATCTTTTTGGCAAGCTCAGTCTGAGATCCCTGGAACATGCGGTTGCGGTAGTAGAGTCCCATGCCCAGCTTGTAGAGTTCCTGAATGATCTTGTTGCGGTCTTTGCGGACCCGGTACATGCTTAAAAGGGATTCGTGGATCAGGACATAGATGCCGCAGTCAAGGTTGGTCTTCCAGTCCATGAGGGTATCTGCGAAGTCCTGCAGATCCTGCAGGGTCTGTGCATCGGCTTCGTAGAGAGAATCCAGGACCGGAAACAGGTCCTTGTTCAAAAGATCGATGTTTTCTTTTTTCAGGATGTCCATCTCCTTTTTTGCCTGGAGACGACCTTCATACCATACAGAAAAACCCTCGTCGGCTTGCGAGTAGACATCTTTGAGCTGATTGACTCTTTTTATGTTGGCGATGTATCTTTCCTGATATTCTTTCATTTATGCCTGTTTCAGTGTCTGCATGAGTTTGTTTATATCGATCGGTTTGGCGATGTGTCCGTCCATGCCGGCTTCTCTGGCTTTGGCGATGTCTTCGGCGAAGATATTGGCGCTCATTGCGTAGATCTTTACTGTTTTGCCATCTGTTCTGCTTAAGTTTCGGATATTGCGCGTTGCGCTGTAGCCGTCCATGACGGGCATCTGGATGTCCATCAGGATGATGTTGTAGAAGCCTTCATCTGTGTTTTCAAAGCGTTCGATCGCTTCCTTGCCGTTTTCGGCCGTATCGATACGGGCACCGGTCGATCTCAGGATCTCGAGGGCGATCTCACGGTTGATGAGATTGTCTTCGACCAGCAGGATATTTTTTCCACTGAGATCTATGCGGGATGAGGAGGAACTTCCCTGCTGTCCGGAAAGAACAGTGTCCAGAGCATTGATCAGAGATTTACGGAAGAAGGGGATCGGTATGAAATGTTCGATACCGCTGCGGTTGGCATCGTATTCGATCTTTTCCCAGTCGTCATCGGAAATCAGAACGATGGGCGTGTCGGGATTGGAACGGTGGATATAGGATGCCATATCCAGACTGTTTCCGGTGCTGTCGTCCACATGGCCGAGCAGGAAGCAGTCGTAGGGCTTTTGTGAAAAGTCTGCTTCCGTAAGGGCGGATACCATGGAGGAGAAGTCCGTGGTCCTTTCATATTCCACCTGATATTCTTTCAGATATTTTTCCAGTACTTCACAGCTCTTGGAGTCTTTCATCAGAAGTAAGAAGCGTTTTCCCTGCAAAGCGTTGGCGGCGATGGCGGGTTCACTGTACAGGAAGGGGATCCTGATGGTGACGGAAGTCCCTTCATCGACTTTTGAATCGATGTTTATCTCACCACCCATGGCCTGCACGAGTTTCTGTACGATCGACATGCCCAGTCCCGTTCCTTCGATACCGGAGATCGTGGAATTGCCGGCACGTTCGAATGGGTCGTAGATCTTTTTGATGAATTCTTCGCTCATGCCGATGCCGTTGTCGCTGCAGTTGAAAAGAAGCACACAGCTTCCATCTTTCTTTTCCTCAGAAAAGGAAACGGAGATGTGACCGTTGTTGTTGGTGTACTTGACGGCGTTGTTTATGATATTGACATAGATCTGACGCAGACGCTGTATATCGCCATAGAGATCTTCATATTCGATATTGTCGATATGTAATTCAAATTCATGTCCCTTTTGTGCCATCTGCGGCTTGATGATCGTGACGGTGTCGTGGATCAGATCGGATAATGAGAAGAGTTCATTTGCGATCTGCAGTTTTCCGGAATTGATGCGGGACATGTCGAGGACTTCGTTGATCAAAGAGAGAAGGTGTAAAGAGGCAGTGTCGATCTTGTTCAGGGAATCGATGAGCCTCGATTTTTCGTCGATGTGTTTTTTGGCGAGTGCCGTCATGCCTATGATGGCGTTCATCGGTGTCCGGATGTCGTGCGACATGTTGGAAAGGAAGGTCTCCTTGGCGATGTTGGCACTTTCGGCTTCTTCAAGTCTTCTTTCCAGATCTTCCGTAATGGGGTCTTTTCCGGATAAAAGAAGGACCGTATCATCTGAAAGATCGACTTTCGATACGATGTCGTTTTCGTTGAAATCGTCTGATCGGTAAAGGATCTTACTGAGATCCTTCTTAGATACCGCGTAGCCTCTTGCCATAGACTGTCTCCTCTATCTTCCTGAATTCGTGTTGATTAACAGTAAGGATATCTTTCAATCCTATTATAATATACGGATATCCGTTTTCGTTTCGTATCGCAAGAGGATGTTTTTTTTCATACAGATGAGGCAGGAACTTCGGAATGTGATAGAATAGTAAAGTAGAAACGGGATATAGCGCAGTTTGGTAGCGCGCTTGAATGGGGTTCAAGAGGTCTCGGGTTCGAATCCCGATATTCCGACCATTTGTTTCGAAGACCGCAGCGATGCGGTTTTTGAATGCCTGTTTTCGTGTTATATTTAGATTGATGGAAAGAAAAGTAGCGGATATAACAATGGATACGTCAAACAGAAAAGAGACTTATGTCGAGGGCGATCGTTTTTATAAGGTCTTCGACAGGATGAAGAATAAGGCAGATGTTTTGAACGAAGCCCTGAATCAGGCCTGGGTCGAGGAGACAGGCTTGAGTATTCCCAGTCTGCTGGAGGTCAAGGTGATCGATGGCTGCTGGGCTCTTGTGACCAGATATATCAAGGGGAAGACGCTGGAACAGATGCTGGAAGAGGAACCGGAGAAGGAGGAGGAATATCTCAGATGGTTCGTCGATCTGCAGCTGGAGATGCAGTCAAAACGCTGTCCTGCTTTGCGCAAGCACCGGGATAAGATGAATGGAAAGATCTCGCAGACCGATCTTTCGGCTACGCTTCGTTATGACTTGCATAACCGCATCGAGTCGATGCCAAGGCACAATTCCCTTTGCCATGGCGACTTTAATCCTTCCAATGTGGTGATCGATGAATCGGGGAAGGCATATATCATCGACTGGTCGCATGCGACACAGGGAAATGCGGAGGCTGATGTGGCCAGGACGTTCATGATGTTTCTGGTGGATGAAAAGAAGACGCGTGCCTGTCGCTATCTGAAGATCTTCTGTGAAAAAAGCGGCTGTCAGATCAAGGATGTATTGAACTGGTTGCCGATCCTGGCGGCTTCGCAGTCCGTCAAGGGGATCAGGAAGCAGACCGGTTTTCTGAAGAACCTGATTTTTATGGATGAGAAGGGATTGGAGGAACTGTATGAAGAAGTCTAGATTCGAGACCAGGATACAGTATCTGAAATATCAGGTATTGAGAGAGGTTGCCAAAGAGGCCTGGGAACAGAATCTCGTCGAGAATGTTCTGGATATCCCTAAGAAGATACTTCCCGGCAAGATCCCGACGATGCGCTGCTGTGTATACAAGGAGAGGGCGATCTTACAGGAAAGAGTCAAGCTGGCCATGGGCGGAAACCGGGCGAATCCCAATATCATTGAGGTCATCGATATCGCCTGTGACGAATGTCCGATGGGCGGTTATGAGGTGACCAATTCCTGCCGTGGCTGTCTTGCGCAGCGCTGCAAGGATGCCTGTCCGAAAGATGCGATCAGTTTTGATGCGAATCATCAGGCGCATATCGATAAGAATAAATGTGTCAATTGCGGCAATTGTGCCAAGGCTTGTCAGTATACAGCGATCCTGAACCGCAAGCGGCCTTGTGAGAATGCCTGTTCGGTGAAGGCCATCGTTCCCAATTCTGATCAGGCGGCGAAGATCGATCCGGAAAAGTGTATCAACTGCGGTGCCTGCATATCGCAATGTCCCTTTGGAGCGATCATGGACAAGTCCTATATCCTGGATGCGATCGATTATATCATCAAGTCCGATCATAACCGGAATTTCAAGGTTTATGCCCTGCTGGCTCCGGCAATCGCTGACAGTTTCCGGGATGTGAGGCTCTCACAGATCGTGACAGGTCTGAAACAACTGGGTTTCTATGATGTCATCGAGGTGGCCAAGGGTGCCGATATCGTCGCTTATAATGAAGCGAAGGAACTGGATGAGAAGGGCTTCCTTCTTTCTTCCTGCTGTCCTGCTTTCGTTTCCTATGTGGAGAAGAATTTCCCGGATATGAAGGAATACATCTCCCATAATCTTTCGCCGATGGGTGCCATCGCCAGGAAGATCAAAGAGGAGGATGAGGATTGCAGTATCGTCTTCATCGGTCCCTGTACGGCAAAGAAGGCTGAGATCATGAAGGAGAGCGTGCGCAGTTATGTTGATGTCGCTTTGACATTTGAGGAACTGCAGGCGCTGTTCGATTCACGGAACATCGATCTTGAGAAACTGGAGGATACTCCACTTGATCAGGCTTCCTATTATGGAAGGGTGTTCGCCCGTTCCGGTGGCTTGACAGAGGCGATGGCGGAGGGTCTTAAGGAGATCGGTTCGAAAATCGAATTCAAGCCTGAGACCTGTAACGGGATCGATATGTGCAGGATCGCCTTGCTGAAAAAGTCGAAAGACATGTTGCAGGGGAACTTTGTCGAGGGCATGGCTTGTAACGGAGGCTGTATCGGCGGTGCCGGTACCTTGCTGAAGTTCGGTGTCAAAAAGGAGAATGTCGATACTTACGCGAAGGCGGGTTCAATCAAAACGATAAAGGAAAGCGTCGGAGAATGATGTTTGGACAGGAGGCTTTCAAAGCCTCTTTCTTTTTAGCAGAAAGGATGAAATGCCATGGATGCATATGAAGCAGTGCTGGATGTTCTGGCGGATTTTGATTACAGTGTCCATCATAATGATGAGAAAGGATATGAACATCTGGGGGATGGGGGTGTTTCAATCACGGTGAGAAACGGCGACAGTGACGATGAGATACTGATCGAGTTCAGCGACGGTAAGATCGCGCTGTTTTTCGGAAACGACCATGATCATTTCGATCCGTCCTACGATGATGAGGTTTACTGGCTGGTTGATCTGCTGGATGATCTTCTGCATAATCGGCGCTGTGCCGCTTCGCTGTATTACAATACGGATGATTTTCCCAAACTGATGGCGACTTCTTTCTGTAAGAAAAAGGAGACTTCATCTTATGAGAAGGTCTTTGATTATGTCCTGAAGCTTTCGGGATATAAGGAGAAATTAATGAACAACGGCGGCAAGGTCGTATACCGTTTCTTTGATCCGTCTTTGAATTTCGAAGAGAAGATCGAAAAGAAGTCACAGGACTTCTCTTAGGAGTTGCTATGTGGAAAGACATCACTTTGAAGGTCACACCGGATATGGTGAAGGATGCGCAAGGCAATGAGAAAAAAGCTTTTCTGGGACATCTGGGGACGCATTTCGATGTCATGGACAAGGTCTTTCCTTTGGAATATCTGAGAAGGGATGCCTACATCTTCGATGTTTCTTCGATCAAAGACAGGGATATCGATGTGGATGATATCGGCCTTGATGAAGTGAAGGAAGATATGTTTATCGGGTTCTGCAGCGGCTTCATTGAGGATGAAACTTATGGGACAAGGACTTATTTCAAGGAACATCCCCAATTGTCGCAAGAGCTTATAAAAAAGTTGATAGAGCGAAAGATCTCGATCATCGGGATCGATTTTGCGGGCATAAGAAGAGGGGAGCAGCATCCTCTTGCCGATCAGTATTGTGCTGATCACGGGGTCTTTGTGGTGGAGAATCTTTGGGGGTTAAGTGAGGTGGTCGGAAGATGCGTCGTCAACACTTACCCTTTGAATTATACGGATATGAGCGGTCTGCCTTGCCGGGTGATCGCG
>CADBND010000049.1 GCA_902795875.1 uncultured Erysipelotrichaceae bacterium | reverse complement strand
GATTCAATAAAAAAGAAGAAACCCATAATTGAGTTTCTTCCATAAAGCACCTTTTATTTCACTGTCCTTGACATGGGGTACAGTTTAAAAAAGGCTTTTTCATTTATCTTAGACACAACAGTAAAATGAAGCGGCGTCAAACATCAAACATAAGGAAACAAGTAGTGGCGCCAATGGGTTAAAATGAAGTATAATAAACTTAATATATCAATATCAGTTAATAAAGAATAAGTTCATGGAAAACAATAAATTTGATGTCTTTATATGCTATTCACGAAGAGATACGGAAATTGCCGATAAGATTTTTAATTACTTCGCCGATAACGAGATTTCCTGTTTTATTGATCGCGAAGTCATTGGCGTTGGTGAACAGTGGCAGATTGTTCTTTCTGAAGGAATAAGATCCTCAGAGATCGTAATGGTGCTTTTTACCGATAACATGAACAAAAAGCCGGAACAGTGTCTCAAGGAACTTAATGTGGCAAAAAAAAATAAAAAGAAGATTGCTCCGATCAGATTTACTGAAGCAGAGTACGGGCCAGGTCTCGATTATGAACTGGGACCTTTAAATTACTTTGACGCTACAAACAGGACGATAGATGAAGCTCTACCGGAAATCTGTCTGCATATAAAAAAGCTGCTTGGCCGAAGCAATGAAAGAATTATTAAAAAACCAGCAATAGAATCATCAAACGTAAGATCTTCTATTGAAACTTCTGATAATAAACAGCATGATATTGTAATTGAAAACTATCAGAAAGAACCTAATAATCTGAATAATAAACTTGGTGAAAAACATCCAAAAACGCTTACGGCATCGAACAGGCTCTCACGCTCGCAAAAATTTAAAGAACTAAAAGAGTCATTGAGCCGGACCTATGAAGCCCCTGACACCTATGAAGCCCCTGACCGGGAAAACGAGAAATCTATAGCCGATGAATTTATAAAATACTTTTCGAAAGACTAATAAAGGAAATATCTGAAGCTTAAAGTGGGTTCTTTGTCAAGGACAACGGATAAAAACACTTATAATTTGATTTCAAAAACAATATACCCAAGTTGAGCAGCTTTTAGCGGTAATTTAGAATATTGTGTGGATTTACAAAGCCGATCTTCATATTTTCGCGTGTTCAAAAAAAGAGAAAGAAAAGGTATTGTCTATCCCTTGCGTAAAAGGAAAGAGCGACACCTCAATATCACTAACTTAACGTGACACCACAAGGATTCTTTGAATCAAGATATGCGTAAAATCGGTAATTTAAAAAACTGGGGTTTGCTTAACAATTAGTCGTTTATCAGATATGTGCCTGTTTGGACCTTTATGTATGATTTAAGCTATATAATAGTAACCTGGATAATCAAAACAGATAAGTTTTTAATGAAAAAAGAAAAGACCGATCAGCGGGTACTGTTTCCCCAGATCGGTCTTGTTTTTACATAGGTCCAGTTGAATGGGAAGCTTGGTTCCTGTATCCTTTTTTGCAGGATAGAGGCTGCAAGCTTTCCGATGTCGGTTGCCGGTATTTCCGCAGTGCTCAGAGAAGGCTCTATGACAGCTGCTTCAAGTGAACCGTCAAAGCCAGCGATCATGATGTCTTTGGGAATGGATGCTCCTTTTTCTTTTAAAGCACTCATCAGATGGATGGCCAGGTAATCATTGGCACAGGCAAAGCCGTCCGGCATCTTCGGCATGGCGGATAGTTGTTCCAGAAGCCATTTTGTATCTTCGTATTGCAGGCCGTCTTTTTCTAAGATGCAAAGGTCTTTGTCGATTGGCAGGCCTGCTTTTTCAAGAGCCCGGCAAAAGCCGATCCAGCGTTCATAGAAGCTGTTGCAGTGCTCGATGTCACCGACGAAGCCGAAAGATTTTCCACCGGCTGCGATCATGCGTTCGACTAGCGTCGTTTCACTGACAATGTTTTCCATCGATATGATGTCGCAATTGCTCAGGGTTTCTCCGATACCCGGGTATCCGTCTACGAAGACAGTCGGTACGTTCAAGGAACAGATCATGTCGATATATTCCCGGTCAAACAGCTCGATACCCAGAATGCCGGTGGTCTGTTCCGGATCAAAACGGGCAGGAAACTTCTTTGTGGCAATCTCTTCTTTGGAGAGTTCATACATCTTCATGGTGTAGCCGTTTCGGGAGATGGAGTTGGTAAAGGCGGTTATGAAAAAGGCACCGAAATTGTGGCTCAGCAGTTTGTGCTGGGTCAAAACGGCGATGGTTCCCACATTTTCACTTGCCGGTTCATCTGTCAGAGAGCGCTGATAGTAACCGAGCTCATTTGCTTTGGCGAGGACAAGGTTTCTTGTCGCTGCCGGTACGGAACCGCGTTCATTGAATACTTTTGAGACCGTGTTGCGTGACAAACCGCATGCGTCTGCGATCTCCTGCATCGTGACTCTTTTTAGTGCCATGAAACCCCCTTTTTGGATCTCTCTATCCATTTCATTATATCATTACGGCAAAAATGTGCGGAGTTTACAAAATGTAAACTAAAAATAAGGAGAAAAACCTTTATAAAAACACATTATTTCAATAACATTGATCGCTATTCCATATAAATATTGACATTACGTAAACTAAGGAACATACTTAAATTGGGTTATTATCGTTTGAATATCATTTTTGATAATGCTGCTGAAGAAAAAAGACCGTTCTGACAGCGGCAGATCAGAAGATATCCGTAAGGGGGTCCGGTATGAAACATATGAGATCATTGAATGTTCTGTTGCTTGTATTTTTGCTTTTGTTGAGCGGATGTGCGCAGAATTTGCGGGCAGAAGACAGCGCGGATATGGAAGAAACGGATTGGGAGGAGATCTTCCCGTTCGAAGATTTTCCAAGTGAAGGCGGCTCACAGACGTCCGGTTCGGGAGAAGTGGTTCCCGAAAGGATCAATGAGGCCATCTTCAAAGCAAAATTTGAAGGAGACAGAGTTTCCGGCAAGGGTGAGGTCGTCGATGGCGTATACCGTTTTACCGCCAACAAGACCGATGGCGAAGCCTGGCATGTGAAACTGGAATGCAACTATCCGACTGTAGCAGGCAGAGATTACTTCGTGACTTACAGATTCAATTCGAATGTTGCGGGTAAAGTGAAATTCGGTGATTTTCAGGAATACCAGATCCATAGAGGTGAGAATGAGATCACGGGCATCATGATCGCTTCGGGTGGTACGAGCTATCTCGATCTGCAGCTGGGTATGCTGGCACCGTTTACGATCGACTTTAAGGAGATCGAGGTCAGGGAATTCGAAGATGAGGTCACATACGAGAATGCGCTTCGTACCCCGATCAACTTCGAAAGAGAATCGCTCGTCTATGAGAAACACGACAGCGGATATACCACGATCCTGATCCGCAGAGATGATACGGTAAATATCAACTATCTTTCCGCACCGCTGGACTCCGGTGTGTGGAAGTCAAGATTATATATCGATACAGGTATCATTCCGGAACCGGGTGAGCGTTATCGCATTACGGCAGATATGATGTGTGATGAGGATATGCCTTTTGAACTTCTTTTCAATAACGGCGAAGAGGAAAAAGGATACGGTGCGATCTATGATCAGAAGCTGAAGGGCAACGAGGTCAAGAAGATCGAGGCGGTCGTGACCGGAAACGGAAATGTGGAAAACCTGGTCCTGCAGCTTTCTTTGGGTGAGGCACCGGATGGCTCCAAGGTGATCTTCGGTAACGTAACCGTAGATAAGATCATCGATAACTATACCAATGTGCTTCCTTCCGGTTTTAGGCTGGATGATTCCACATGGAATGGACAATATATCAATCATCTGATCCCGATCGCTTATGAGGAAGTGCCGATCGATCTTTCCTATGACAGCTTCGAAACCGTTTATGAACAGCATGATGAAGGTTATGATGTTGAGCTTAAGGATAGTTATGCGAACGCATTCCTGAAAATAAATAAGGCACCGGAAAAAGCGGAAGACCGCGGTGTGTGGAAAGTCCGTCTCTATGCCAATTCGGGTGTAAGTCTGGAAGCAGGAAAGACCTACTTAGTAAAATATGATCTTGTCTCTAATGTCGATCAGGCAGATTATGAAGCTTGTTTCGATGGAAGTAAAGAGAATGCCTACGGCGTACTGTATGGCAGAAGCCTGAAGGCAGGACAGACCGATCATGTGGAACAGTGGATCACACCGGAATCCAATGCCGGTTCTTTGAAACTACGTCTGCAGCTTGGAAAGACTGATACTGCCAAAGGAAACAGGTTCGTGTTGAGCGGATTCAGTGTAGAAGAAGTGAAACAGAAATATGAAAGTGTTTTGGATGACTTCTCTTATGAAACAAAAGAAGGAGACGCAACTTATACAAGCGTCCTCCCGGAAGACTTCTCATATGAGTCCAATGTCAACGTGTCGGAAGAACATAATAACGGTTATACACAGAGCCTTTCCGGTGAAAATGGCAGTGCTACACTGAACATCGAAGAAGCACCGGAATCTGACAGGAAAGTATGGAATTCCAAACTGTTGATAGACACCGGCGTGACACCGGAACCAAATAAAAAGTATGCCGTCAGCTTTGATATCACGGGTGAAAAAGACCAGGGCCAATTCGAAGCGGTTTTTGATGGCTACAAAGAAGCAAAATACGGCGGTCTGTATGGACAGAGCCTGACTGCGGGAGAAAAGAAGACGGTCAGACATGCTTTCGTTCCTAACGAGGATGGGGGACCGCTGCGCATTAGACTGCAACTGGGCAGCACAGACGATGCCAGCGGAAACAAGATCACTGTAAGTAACGTTAAGGTGGCAGTTGTTACTGTTGAAGAAGAAACTGTTTCTGTTTTGGACGAAGAGTTTGAATACCCTGTTGTCAGTACAATTACACCGGAAGGCGGATATGTTCCAATCGATCTGTCAGATTTAATATACAGAGAGGATCATGATAAAACTTTTTCTCAAAAAATCGAAGTACCTTCTCTGGTTATCGAGAAAGTCGAAGGTGTATGGAATTCAAAATTCTATGTTGATACCAACACAAGACTCGAAGAAGGATACAAATACAGGATCACCGCAAATGTCACATCTGCAAAAGAGATCGGTGAATTTGAAGTTTGTTACAGAAATGCAGATATGGATTATGAGCCGGGAGAAAAAGCTTTCGGAGCTCTCTATAAACAAAGTATCGCTGCGGGTCAAACAAAGAATCTCGTATATGAGATGGAGAATCCTGCCGGATCAAGCGGAGATCTGACTTTGCAGTTCATGTTGGGTCTGAGCCCGGTTAACACATTTACTGTAAACAGCGTAAAGATCGAGAAATATATTCCGGGACACCAAGAGACCGTAGCTGCGGATTATAAAGAGTTAGATTTATCAATCGAAAGCCTTACTGAAGCGCACGATGACGGTTATGATCAGACATTGAAAGGTTCTTCGTTAAAGATCAACACCGTTCCTAGCGAAGGAAAACCATGGAATTCAAAACTGTATGTTAATACGAGTAATTCTCTCAGCAAGGACAAAGATTATCGGTTCACAGTTAATGTCACTTCTGAAAAAAATATCGGTCTATTTGAGATCGATTTCAGAAATGCAGACATGGAATACGGTCCGGGAGAAAAAGCCTTTGGTGTGCTGTATGAGCGAAGCATCGCTGCAGGCGAGACCAAAGAATTTGTGTTTGAAACAAAAGCACAAGATGAACATTTTGAGATCCCTTTAGATGGAAAATTGACTGTTCAGTTCCAGCTAGGTAAGAGTCCGGCTGAAAACACCTTTACTGTTAATAGTATTAAACTCGAAGAATGGGTTCCTGAGCACACGGTCGATGTAGACGGCGCTTATGAAGAGATAACAGTTGCTGATCTTTCTAGACGCCAAGACAGTAGTGATGATTTTACTCAGAAAGTTGAAGGAACCGCACTGGTCATTGAGGAAGTAAGAGGTTTATGGAAGTCGAAATTCTATGTTGATACCAACACAAGACTTGAAGAAGGATACAAATACAGGATTACCGCAAATGTCACATCTGCAAAAGAGATCAACTTTGAAGTAGATTATAGAAACGCAGACATGGATTATGAGCCGGGAGAAAAAGCTTTTGGTGTGCTGTATAACCAAAGTATCGCTGCAGGCGAGACTAAAGATATCGTATTGGAGATGACAAATGCCGCTACGTCCAGCGGAAATCTGACAGTTCAATTCCAGCTTGGTTTGAGCCCTGTCAATACATTTACCGTAAATAGCATCACTCTGGAAAGAAAAGAAGAGAGTTCCGATCCGGTCGAAGTCGTTGATAAGAAATCGTTTGATCTATGGAGCAAGGACGGTTATAAAACTTCATTAAGCGGCGCAGATAAATCGGCAAGCGTCTTATTCGAGAATACGCCGGATACCCATGAAGTCTGGCAGACAAAGCTCTTCGCGTTGACGAAGACGCAGCTGAAGGCTGGAAAAACTTATAGGATCAGCGCAGATGTCAAAGCAGATCAAAGCTTTGGCTATGAGATCTGCTACAACAATGACGGAGAAGAAAAGGGCGTCGGCGCCAAGTATGAACTCATTGCTTCCGCAGCAGGCGAGACTGTGACGTTCGATGTGACACCGAATACAGATAAATTACTGAACATTCAGTTCTCTTTCGGAAACGCTCCGACAGGAACCAAGGTCACGGTAAGCAACATCAAAGTGGAAGAATTCACAGAAACAGAGGGCGAAAACATCATGACGGATCCTTTGACGATTTGGGCTCCTGTTCATAAGTGGATGGATGGCGGCTATGTGAGCAGTCTGACAAACGATGATTCTTCCGCAACATTGAAGCTCGACACCGTCTCGGACGATCCGGCAGACTGGAAAGTCAAGCTGTTTGTCGAGACAGGTGCGAAACTTGAAAAAGACAAGGAATATCGTATCAGTTATGTTCTCGATGCGGATAAGGCATTTGATTATAATGTCTTCTACAATAATGGCACCGAAGAAAAAGCTGTCGGTGATAAATATGACCTGAAGGCAGATGGCTCGAAGGTTGAGCATGTAGTCAAACCTGGAGCGGATGCAGAATTGATTATTCAATTGATGGTCGGAAAGAGTCCGGCCGGAAACAAGATCACAGTGAGCGATGTCGATGTTGAAGAGATCGTTTCCGGTTCTGTAGAACCTCCTGTCCATTACTGGGCTAATGATGGCTATGAAGTGAACCTGGCGAATACGGATTCTTCCGCAACCGCAAATATTGAAAAGGTACCGGCGTCTGAGCGTGAACCTTGGAAGGTCAAACTGTTTGACGAGACAGGCGCAAAACTGAAGGCCGGTAAGACATATCGTGTCAGCGTGGATGTCCGTTCGGATGCTCCGATGGATTACGAGATCTGTTACAACAATGGCGCAGCAGAAAAAGAACTTGGCGGACAGACAGGTCTGAATGCTTCCAGCGCTAAGAAGACGGTAACTTATCTTGTTGCCCCGGAAAAGGATGCGGATCTGACGCTTCAGTTCAATCTGGGCAACGCTTCCGGAAAGAATTCCTTCACTTTCAGCAATCTGAAGGTGGAAGAGGCGATCACGGATTCAAAGAAGAATCTGATCCCGAACTGGCGTTACAACAATACAGCTGATATCAACGCTATGGCAGACGAAGGTTATAAAACGGCATTCTGGCGTGATGATTCTTCCGCAACGTTCAGGATCATGCGTGCTCCGGATGAACGCAACCCGTGGAATGCCAAGGTCACCGCCCGTACGGGATTCATACCGGAGAGCGGCAAGGGTTACCGTGTCAGTGTCGATGTCACATCAAAAGCAGAACAGAAACTGTTCGAGATATTCTATGACGGTAAAGATGAGATGGCTTACGGTGCTCTCTATGAGCAGCGTCTGACTCCGGGTACCAAGACGTTCACACACATCATCTATCCGGGTGACAGCAAGGGCGAACTGGTCCTGCAGCTGCGTTTCGGTAAGACGGATGAGGATTATGGCAATAAATATGTCATCAGCAACATCAAGGTCGAAGAGGTCACGTTCGATCAATACAATTCGAAAGATATCCGGAATGTGTCCGAACTGGTGGCTCAGCCCGGTTACAACGCAGAGCTGACGAAGTATGCGGATCGAGACGTCGTCCGTCTGATCAGGACGCCAAAGAATGGTCGCGAGGCCTGGAAGAACAAGCTCTTCGTCAATACCGGTACCACACTCAAAGAAGGAGAGAAGTATCGTATCACAGCGGTCGTCAAGTCCATTATTCCGGCATCGTTTGAGGTCTGTCTGAACAACGGTGATGTCGAGAAGGGTCTTGGCGGTATCTTCGGTCTGATGTCGAGACCTCAGGGTGAATACATCTCTTATTCCGCATATTTGAAGGAAGATGTCAATCTTGCGATCCAGCTGTCTTTGGGCAACTGTGTCGCACCGAATACGATCGTGCTGAGTGATGTCAAGGTCGAAAAGGCCGGAAACATCGATCTGGTTTCAGATAAGATCTACTGCTTTCAGTAAATCGGATGTTCAGGAAAGGAAAAGGTGAGCGAAATATGTGCAATCGGAAATGTTTGTTTTCACTGTTTCTGGTCATGATCCTGTTATTGTCGGGATGTAACGCCGGTGAACCTTCGGGAGGGTCCGATGGAAAGACGATCGATGATGAACCGTATGAGGCGGTAGAGTATTCTTTATATCCCTATCCGGAGGGCGGTTATGTCGGCGACGTCATGCCTTTTGTGACGAAGGACGATCAGCTGGAATTGTATTATCTGTGCGAGACGGATACCAACGGTCAGGGCTATCATCCCATCTATAAATTCAGTACGACAGATCTTTGTTCCTACAAGGATCACGGCATGGTGCTCAAATACGGAACGGGTGCAGAACCCGATCCGGCACTTGGAACCGGTTCTGTCATGCAGGATGAAGACGGACTTTATCATCTGTTCTATACCGGTCATAACGACAACGGAAACAACGGAAAAGGTAAGGAATGTGTCATGCATGCCAGCAGCACAGACAGAGAGAACTGGGTAAAGGATGAAGAAGTCCTGTTCTTTGCGCCGGACGGTTATTCCAAGGATGATTTCCGTGATCCGGAAGTGTTCTGGGTGGAAAGGGATCAGTGCTACTGGCTTCTGATCGCTGCCAGAGAGGAAGAAACGCTTGGCGGCGTTGTCGTCAAATATACTTCGAAAGATCTGAAGAACTGGGAATTCGTCGGACCGATCTTTGCGCCGATGTCTCAGTACATGCTGGAATGTCCCGACCTGTTCAATATCGGAGACAAGTGGTATCTCACATACAGCTGGGATTGCGTGACTTATTATGCGATCAGCGATTCGATGGACGGTCCATTCGTTCCGGCCAGAGACAACATCCTTGATGGCAAGGGTCTGACGGAAGGAAACGGATTCATATTCTATGCAGCCAAGACCGCTGAGCTCAATGGCAACATCTATCTCTGCGGCTGGCATGGCCGTGCCGGCGTCTCTTCAGATTCCGGTATCTACCAGTGGGCAGGAAACGTTCTTGTCCATCAGCTGGTTCAGCTTGAAGATGGAAGACTTGGTGTAAAGGCTCCGGATACGTTTGATAATTACTTTACGGAAGAAAGATCTTTCCGCGCTGTATCGAAACAGGGCGATGTCAAGATCGATGGCAACAATATCACATTGTCTTCAGAAAGCGGTTCCTATGCGCTTGCCGATATGGGTACACGTCCGGCAACGATGACGCTGGAATGTGATGTGACACTCGATCAGGACGGTTGCGCAGGATTTGCCTTTGGTGGAAGCGAAAGCGACGAGACTTATACGGCTCTGTGCCTGGATGCGAGAAAGAATCAGCTGCATTACGAAGGCTATGAGATCGCAGATCTCTATGATATGGAACCGGGTGCTGTCACGAGATTCGATTTCAATAAGGACAGCTATCATGTGAAACTGGTTTTCGAAAACGAGATCGCCGTCATGTATGTGGACGGTACGAAATGTCTCACCAGCCGCATCATGCATTCGACGAACGGTGCACACATTGGTGTTTTCTCGCTTGGCTGCGGTGCATCCTTCTCCAACATCACGATGAAGGTGCATGAATAAAAAGGCTTCACAAAAAGAACCTTCCTGTTGATGTATACCCTCCATGCTGGACAAGACCAGTATGGAGGGTTTTTAATTATATCGTTACATGATTGTTTGGATAACTTATGTTTCTGTGGGTTACAATGAAATCGATCAACAAGGAGAAAAATAATGCTGGTAAAAAATGCGGTCATAGAAAATAGGGAAGTCTGCGATCTTCGAATCAAAGACGGTGTCTTCAAGGAAATCGGGATATTGGAGGCGAAAGAGAATGAAGAAGTTCTCGATCTGAAAGGGAAGCTGGTCCTTCCTCCTTTGATCGAGTCCCACGTCCATCTCGATACCTGTCTGACGGCAGGAGATCCTGTCTGGAACATGTCCGGCACGCTTTTTGAAGGGATCGAGTGTTGGAGCAAGCGCAAGGATAAACTGAGTGAAGAAGATATACGCGAAAGAGTAAACAGAGTCGTACGCATGTATGCCGCAAACGGTGTGCAGTTCATCCGTACCCATGTCGATGTCACCGATCCGAGTCTGATGGCGATGAAGACGATGATAGCTCTGAGAGAAGAACTCAAAGATGTCATGGAGATACAGATTGTCGCTTTTCCGCAGGAAGGCATTCTGTCTTATCCCAATGGGAAGCAGTTGCTGGAAGAGGCAGTGAAACTGGGTGCCGATTGTGTCGGTGCCATTCCGCATTATGAGTTTACGAGAGAATACAGTGTGGAGTCTTTGAACTACGCGATGAAGCTGGCGGCGGACTATGACAGGCTGGTCGATGTCCATTGTGACGAGATCGACGACGAAGCTTCCAGAGGTCTGGAGACGGTTGCGACAAGAGCGCTGGAGCTGGGGCTTTATGACAAGGTCACGGCTTCCCACACGACGGCCATGCATTCCTACAACAACGCCTACGTTTTACGTCTGATGCGTCTTCTCAAGATGAGCAGGATCAATTTCGTTTCCAATCCGTTAGTCAACACACATCTGCAGGGAAGAGCGGATACCTATCCGAAAAGAAGAGGCGTGACCAGAGTCAAGGAACTCACAGCAGAGGGGATCAATGTTTCCTTCGGCCATGACGATATCTTCGATCCCTGGTATCCGATGGGTACCGGAAGTCTGCGCGATGTCGTCTTTATGGGACTTCATGTCACGCAGATGATGGGCTACGAGGACATCATGAATTCCTACCGTTTCATCACGCACAACGCCGCAAAAACGCTTCATGTGGCAGACCGTTACGGAATAAAGGAAGGCTTGCCGGCAAGTTTTATCGTATATGATGCGAAGGATTATTACGATGCGCTCAACCGCAACGCTCCGGTTTTATATTCCTATCGCAATGGGAAAAAGATCGCACAGTCCGACCCTGTAAAAAGCGAGGTCCTGTTCTAGATATCTGTCAAAGGAGTCAAGATGAAGAAAGGGAGAAAGATCATGATGATATTTCTTGGTACAGCACTACTTTTCAATCTGTTCGGATGCGATAAGAAAGAAGAAGAACCGACGAGCGGAGATAATACGACAGTCATCGATGAAAATGCGCCGAAGAAGATTGAATCGAAAAAGATCTGTGAATTGTATGCGCCGATGAACATTGCCACCCGCTGGCACGGCGATGAAGATCACGATTTCGAATTTGAGATCAAGAAGGATGAAAAAGGAATACTGACTGCCTATGAAAATGTGACGGGGATCTTTGCGGAATGCGATGAGGATCTCTTATATGATCTGCAGGCGGTCATAGATAAGCGGGATCTGGCTTCCCTAAACGGCGTCTATGATGTAACAGCCGGCCTGGCTCCGGAAATGGAAGAAAAGCAGTTTCGGGTGGAATATGAGTCGGGTGAGAAGATCGAATTCACCAGAAACAATCAGCCTTATTCTCTTTGGGGAGAAGAGTTCTACGATGTCTTTGCGAAGTGGTTTGAAGAAAAAGGGATGAACGATCTGTATCCGGATAAGGAGGATACACAGGTCACAAGGATCCGTTTCTGGTTCATGGAAGACAAAGTGAGAAAAGAATACGGATTGATGAAAAAAGGCGATTCCTATGTGCTCAATAAATCGGTCTATGATTTCAAGAAAGAGAAGTCGGTTTACGACAAGTCAGTAAAGATCCCGAAGGACTTCTATGAAGAAATAACGCGGATCGCCGATTCCTATGAACTGGTCCGTCGATATGATTTCAGCAGTTACGATTACGACAACAACAATTACGGAAATCATGGCCGGGGATACTATGGTTTTGGAGAAAAGCCGCAGGGCGAGGAAGACAGTACAGATATGAGCCTGACTCTTCACCTGGAATATGAAAGCGGAAAGCGGGTCAATATCGACACAAAGAAAGAAAGCGAGATCAAGGCTATGCGTTCTTTGATCGATGAGCTTCTGAACTATCTCGATAAGGCGTTCTGATAAAGATATTCAGACGGCATTTGTCCCTATAGGCACAGATACCGTCTTTTTTGATGTGTTTTTTGTAGATCTTTTTGATCCCCATATTATCTGTAACGTATCCTGTTTGTTGGATAACACAAAGCATGTGCTAAAAAACTTCCTCAAACAGCCCTTTTTTGGTTTTCCTTTTCCTCTTTGATTACTTAATCTGCTTTATGATCCTTATATTAATAGTCTAGTCTTTTTCATGTCTTTTTTTTGAAATGCAAAAGAGTAATTATGTAATCCATATTGACACCACTTTTAATTAATTGTATGCTTTATATTGTAAATGTATCATACATTTGAAGGAGGTACCATATGTTTAGGCTGTTAGTTGCTTCCCATGGACCACTGTCTAAGGCGATTGTCGAAAGCGCTGCGCTGATCGCTGGTGAAGAGGCAGTAAAAGACATCAAAACAATAAGCATCAAGATGTCGACTTCCTATGAGGAAACAAGGAAACTGATTGATCAAACCTTTATGTGCTATGAACATGACGATTATATTCTGGCGTTGACTGATGTATACGGAGGCAGCATTACCAGG
>CADBND010000048.1 GCA_902795875.1 uncultured Erysipelotrichaceae bacterium | reverse complement strand
TATTCGGATTCGTCACTGTTATCGGCTGATCATTTTCGATCTGTTCGACAAACAGAGGAATGACGGAGCCTCTCGACGCCATAACGTTTCCATATCTCGTCAAACAAAGAACAGTATCCCCTTCCTGCAGCTGTCTGGATCTGGCGATGACGTTTTTCTCCATCAGTGCCTTGGTCATACCCATTGCATTAATCGGATAAGCCGCTTTATCAGTAGAAAGGAAGATCGCTTTCTTAACGCCGTGTTTAACGCAAGCATCGATGACGTTATCAGAGCCCAAAACATTCGTCTTTACAGCCTCGATCGGATAGAACTCACAGGACGGAACCTGTTTCAATGCGGCCGCATGAAAAACATAATCGACTCCTTTGAATGCATATTCGATCGATTTGTAATCCCTGACATCTCCGATATAGAACTTCAGTTTATTCGCATATTCAGGATATTTCTGCTGATACTCATGGCGCATATCATCCTGTTTCTTTTCATCACGGGAAACGATACGAATCTCTTTGATATCACTCGTCAGAAACCTCTTGGCAACGGCATTGCCGAATGAACCTGTACCCCCGGTGATCAGTAATACTTTATCTTTAAACATAGGAATTCCTCCTGTTAGAGTCCTCAATCATTATAGCATCATGAAAACTGTTCTTTGACGTATTCATCGAAATATGCGACCCGTTTTAAGACATATTCCTTGAATTCCTTCAAATCGTTTTCTTCCACATGCGGATTTTGCGGCCATCTGTCTCTGTCCCTTTGATAAGCACCGGAACCATAGAGTTTCTGCTCATATTCATCCAGCATCCTTATCAGTTTCTCATCCGACCACTTGTCTTTTCTCAACTCTTCATATTTTTCTTTGATCAGTCCTTTTATCCTCTCATCATTCAAAGACAGCAGGTTCTCGATCGGAGTCATGACCATATCGAAATTATGGGACGGATCCATCGTGTAATGGATGTCATCCGGCTCCACTTCCCTGCCCCACGTACGGTCAAGGTCCCATGGGACATACAGCATCTTTAGTTTGCCCTGATCATCATATTTTGAGATCAGATATATGTTCCGGAATTTATAGCCGCCATCAAAATAAGCGTTATCCCAGCCTTGCGCGATATTTAAGAACAGATACATATCCAAAGCGTTATCAAGATCGATGCTTTCATAGAGCTTCTCAATATCATTCGAATACAGCAACAGTTTCATGTAGTCTTCCAAAGGTACCCAGGCTTCCTTGTTCCCTTCGTTGGTGACCTGTTTGAAGGAACCGTAAGTATCATACTCTTTGATATCCATATATTCACGTTCGCCGTAATAATTGGTCTTGTATATGTTTTCATACGGATACTTTTTGGAAGAAGGCTTCGTATCGACCCCAAACATCCTTTTATTGATCGAGTTACATACAGCACCTAATCCCCAATAGCGTCCATTGATGAAGATCTCTACATAGCGATAAAAGATACCGGTATCGCTGCCGAACTGATTGTCCTTGCTGCAAGTGTCATACCAGAGATTGGAAGAAAAGACATTGCGGATATTGTTTTTTTCAACGTTGGAAGTATAGACAATGAATTCATTATCCGGATACAGACCGAAGAGCTCGTAATTCTTCTGCTCTGTATTGTTATCCCCTTTTAAAACGCTATCAAACTTCAGACGCAAACCCGGTTTATCGAGGTTTCCCGTCGTTGCACCACGAAGTCTTACACGCCCATCATATTCTGCATAAAAAGAGTCCTCATTCGCATCTGCGATCGCAAAGGTACAATCGTCATAATTGGAATGTACATTCGCATCAAACTTCCGGATGTCGATCATAGGCAAGGTCGTGAATCTCAGTTCGCTAAAAGAATACCTGCCTTTGTCATATATGACCATTTTCAAGCCTTCGTTGTTGAAAAGCAGTGCATCATCGATCTTCTTTTTTTCCAAAGCGATATCTGTATCTCTGTAATTCCAGCTAAAGACCAGATCGTTAGCCTCATCAGCACTTCTAATCGACGCGAAGAAGATATTCTGTCCCTCATCATAGATTAGTTTCATTCCATCGAGGTAGATCTCTTTGAGCCACAGCGGGCTCTCTTTTCGCATCGAAGCGATCTCTTCCGTCCCCTCGACAAAAAGAGAAGATAGTATTTCTTCTCTATTTTCTGTTTTATTGCTTTGAAACCAGATCAGGCCTCCTATCAGAAATAGAGAAATGGCCACGATCATGATCAGAAGTTTGTTTTTTCTCACTTAAGATTCCTTAGATGATATCGTTGCTGTCGTATTCCAGAAGGGAGAACTCACTTACTTTTTTAAGTTCATGGATCTCACTTGTCAGCTTATGCGGCTCTTTGAGACTGAGCTCATAGACATAATCGACTCCGTTCGATGTAAAATTCCTGCTTTTGAGACGATATGATTTCGTATTGTTTTTGATGATGCCATCAAGTTCATCTTCAATATCCTCCGAAGAATTGACCACAAGGATAAAAGGATTCTTCATGAGCTTATCACCGAAAAGTTGAAGGATGACAAGGATCACCGTGACCATCAATGAAGTCAGGATACAGGATTCGTATAGCTGACAGCCACAGGCAATACCGATAAACACGCTCCAAAGCAGATAGACCATATCCGTCGTATCCTTGATGGCTGTACGGAAGCGGATGATGGCTAAAGCACCGATCGTTCCTAGTGTAATGACGATATTTGACTGCAAGGCCATAACGATCATCGCGATGAAGAACGGGATCACCAGGATCGCCGTATGGAACTGTCTGTTGTAGATGGAACGGTGTGTAACGAATCGATAGACCAAAAACTCGTATGTAGCCATGACCAGCACCATTAATAACACAGCTATGATCGTGGATAATGGCGCAACATCACGCCCTACAGTTGAAAATAAACTTTGCAGAATATCGGATATAAAACTCATAACAGGTTCCTTTCTAAAACGATCCTTCCAAGATAATACTTGCTGAAGGTATTGCGCTGCAGCGCCTCATCTTTCAAAACAGAAGAAAGATAAGACGGCAGGATATCATCAAACTTCACTTCCAGAACATTGCGATCCCTTTCCTGGATCGGAAACTTCATATAATCATTATATATAAATCTATCCGTTTCTAAAGAAGCGGAAATATTCATATCAAACGTGATCCGCACATCACTGATTGGCTCAACATAAGCGATCCTTTCATAATCTACGATCACCTTCGGTCGAAACATTCTGGTCATACAGGCAAGACAGAATTCCCGGATCAGTTTATCCTCCGTGTTCCAGTAAACGGACGAATAATCTTCTTCCATGATCTGTTCATACTGCGTTAAGGACAAACCGCTCACGATCTTGTAACAGCGGTCATTCTTTTTGACCTTCTTCTCCAGTTTGATCAGATCCCTGTTGTCATCATAATAGCGGATCCGCCACTTATATCTTTCGGAATTTCCGGCATCATTGTCGAAAGCACAGGTATTGAGATGATCATCAAAATACAGACTGTGGATATTGTAAACATCCTTGCCGGCATTCTGGTCCAGAGATAAAAGAGCTGAAACTCTATTCCGGATCACTTCCAGATCCTGTCCTTCACAGATGTATTTCCATTCACTTCTGTATTTCATGATCAGGCAATACTCCTTTAAGCAGGATGGCATCCAGTATCAGCTTCGCATTTTTTCTGGTATCTTTGATAAAAAACAACAGAACGAAATTGGTCAGAAACTGAGTGGCAACAGCCGCACAAGCAGCACCGACGATGCCAAAGTTTTTAATGAGAATGTAATTCAAAGTGATATTAATGATACAGCCAAATAATGAGATCAAAGTCTCGTACCGGGTCATCTTCTCACATTGCATCCAGGCTGTTCTGGCTACACCGATGTAGGAGAACGCCGTCGACCAGCAGAAGATCCTCAATGGGACTGTTGCAGGCTGATAAGCCTCTCCGTAAATGATCGAAATGATGAGATCAGCCAGGACCGTAATGGCCAAAGCTGCAGCGATAGCAATATAAAAGACCGCCGCATATAATTGTCTGACACGTTTGTCAAACCCTTCCTTGTCCTTGTCATACAAGCCAATGATGAGTGGATTAGCAGAATCGATGATGGCAGTCAGGACAAAAGGCCAGGCATTGCATAAAACGGTAGCAGCACCATAGTAGCCGACACTAGTCTCATCGACCATCCTTCCCAGAAGGAAAATATCGGTCACCTTTCCATAGATCACGACCAGCAAGCCCGCAAAAGTATAATAGTAGCTCTTTCCCAATAGCTTCTTTGCCATCGAAAAAGAAAAACGGAATCTGTTTTTATCTTTACGATAAAAGGCATATAGCAGGATCGCAACCACAATGTAATCAAATGACATCGCAAACGCAAACCACCTTATATCCTTCTTCAGAATGATCAATACGATACGGAAGACCGATGCCAGTACATATCCTAAGGCATAGGCCAGACCCGATCTTTGCGAAGCCATGTTCGACTGGTAGAAATACATGATGCATTCAAAAGACTGAAACAGCAGACTGAAAGACTGCAAGAAAGCGATCAGGCCATAGAAACCGCTCTGGTTCACGGCTGCAGCCAGCAGTGAACAAATGACCATCGAGATCAGAGAGACCGTGATCCTGATGCACAGAGTCGTGCCGATGATCAGATCATTCTCTTCTCTGTCGTCGACCAGTTCCTTCACGATGATGTCATTGAGACCCATCGTACAGACCGGAATGAAAAACTGCACAAAAGAAAAGATATAAGTCAGCTTGCCGTATTCCCCCGGACCGAGATAGCGTGTCGCCAGCATGGTCGTGACAAAAGTCAGCAGCAACTGTACGACCCTGCCAACCATGATCCATGAGGCATTTATCACAAAGCGATTATTTTTCATGAGGGATCAATGTCTCAACGCAAGTGACGATGATGACCGAAACGATGACAAAAATGGAAGATCCGGTCATGACCGGTTCAAAGAAAAGCTGTAAAGCAATACTGATGAATACGCCAAGATACAG
>CADBND010000047.1 GCA_902795875.1 uncultured Erysipelotrichaceae bacterium | reverse complement strand
AGTATGGGGATCCGTGTTGATGAAGATTCTCTGATCGCACAGCTCAAAGCCAAAAACGAAGAATATAAGCTGCAATACAAGTATCATCAGATGATACTGAACAGACAGCTTCCCTACACGATCGGCGGAGGCATCGGGGAAAGCCGTCTGTGCATGCTTCTGATGGGAAAAGCCCATATCGGTGAAGTACAATCATCGATCTGGGATGACGAAACGCTTGATTATTGTAAGGAAAGAAACGTCATCATCCTGTAAAAAGAAAAAACTCGGGGATCCCCCGAGTTTTCATATGCTTTCTATACGCCTTTTTCCAAAGCCAGTGTCCTGGTCGTGATGTTGCATACCTCATCCGGTCCGTAATACTGGATCGCACCCGGATATGTGTAGCAGGTATCAACTGCCCAGCTCTCTCTGTGTGCTTCGAAATACTTGAATGGTGCACCGTCAAGTTCAACAAGAGCCTTACGGATGACAGGTTTGTCTTCGCCATGTCTTCTTTCCATATTCATCATCTTGGTGATCGGCATACCGCCGGCGATCCATTCCTCTGCCGGTTTCGACAGATTGGAGATCTTGGAAAGATAACCGTTGTAGCCATACTGTATCAGCATGAAGGCGTTATAGCCCAAAGAGTAGCAGTAATCCGCATCGAAATTGGACGGGAATGCACATCTTCCTTCATAACCGAAGAAGTGGTGCAATGCGGAGAACTTACCCTTATAGGTGCCGTTCTTCTTTCTCTCATCGAGATTAGCTTTGACTAAGGCAGAGAACAGTTTCTCAGATTCGATCAGTGACACCTGAACGTTGCCATGCGGATCTCTTTCTAAGAATAACTGCTGCTGGACAGTCTCAGGAAGCGTTGCGAATACGCCGAAGGACTCCTTGCTTAAACCGTTTTCGATAAAGGCATATTTGTCTTTCCAGGATGTCAACGCATTGAATTCGTCTGCTTTGGCACCTGCCAGCATCTCATTGATCTCCTTGATCAGTGCAGAGAATTCCGGAACGAATTCGACCACACCTTCCGGAATGATCGCAACACCGAAGTTCATGCCTTTTGCTGCACGGTTGGCAACAGAATCGGCGATATAATCCGCGATCTGAGCTAAAGACATCTTCTTTTCAGCGACTTCCTCAGAAACCAGACAGATATTAGGCTGTGTCTCAAGTGCACATTCCAAAGCTACATGTGAAGCGGAACGACCCATGACCTTCACGAAATGCCAGTACTTCTTTGCGGAGTTGGCATCTCTTTCGATATTGCCGATGAGCTCAGAATACGTCTTGGTAGCTGTATCAAAGCCAAAGGAACATTCGATGTCTTCATTCTTCAGGTCGCCGTCGATCGTCTTAGGACAGCCGATGACCTGAACGCCGGTCTCGTGTGCTGCAAAGTATTCTGCAAGGACGGCTGCATTGGTATTGGAATCATCACCGCCGATGATGACGATCGCTGTAATACCATGCTTCTTGCATACTTCAGCGGCTACCGCAAACTGTTCTTCCGTTTCCAGTTTTGTTCTGCCCGAACCGATGATATCGAAACCGCCGGTATTGCGGAACTGATCGATGTATTCATCATCAAAGACGAGATAGTCGTCTTCCAGCAATCCACTCGGACCGCCTTTGAAACCATATAATACATTTTCCTTGTTTGTCGCCTTTAACGCATCATAGAGACCGCATACGACGTTATGTCCGCCCGGAGCCTGTCCGCCGGAAAGGATGACACCGACGACCTGTTTCTTCGCCTCGGAAGTGTTTTCTCCTTTTTCAAAAGTGATCTCTTTTTTACCGTAAGTATTCGGGAAAAGAGCAGCGATCTTTTCCTGATCGGCAACAGAAGCTGTCGCTTCTCCTTCCTTGACACAGATCTCGCTGATACCGTGTCTGAGCATGCCCGGAAGTTTCGGGGCATACTGGAGTCTGGCAGTCTGTAATGGTGAAATCTTCATTATACTGATCCTCCTATCAGATTATTTAACAATACTATTATAAACGATACGAAGTGCTTTTGTTTAAAAGAAAAGCCGATTGGATCGGCTTGTCTTCATGCTCATCAGCTGGACTTGCGCAAAGCGCCTTTGATCGAAGTATAGATGATATATCCGATCAGATAGATTCCAAAGAATACAAAGAATCCCAGGATACCGGAAGCGATATCGTAGATATCCATATCTCCCGTTCCCGACCAGGCCTGTCCGATCTCGATCGCAAAACTGATCACAACGACGATCGTGAAGACATAAAGAAACGTGATAAGCAGCTCTGCATGATGCTTGGAAAGCCATTTGAAGATCGGCTGTATCACCAGAAGCATGCAGAAACCGAAGATCCCAATGATCAAAAAATGCAGCTGTTTATCTGTCAGATCAAGTCCGTGATTGTCGTTTATGGACAGAAATTTCGCATGTAATTTCGCGATGAGCGTTATGAAGTAGTAGATCAGTCTGTACATACGAAAACCTCCTTTTACATAACATCATTAATATTAAACTACCCTCTTGTAAAAGTAAAACGGAAAGAAGATGTGAAATAATGTGTTGGACCTCAAAAAAAGCCCTTCGATAGTATCGAAAGGCTGTTGCTTATAAGATATGCATGAAAGCCATAGAGACAAGCACGATGATCAGCAAAGCCAGCACTACGATCGGAACGATCGTGAAGAATCCGGAGATCATCATCGCCAGCATATCACCCTTCTCCATGATATCTTCGGGGCCGATATCGCTCTGATATCTGTTACCGGAATCCTTTTCACGCTTTTCTTTCTGCTCAAGCTGCCATTTTTTGGCACGCTCGTATCTTCTCTTCAGAAGCATCAGTCTTCTTCCTTAAGCAAAGGATGATGACAAGCAACGAAGTGATCCTTCTTCAGTTCGCGCCATTCCGGAACGACCTGCTTGCAGATCTCGGTGCAGTATTGACACCTCGTATGGAACTTGCATCCACTTGGCGGATTGACAGGAGACGGGATATCTCCTTCCAATATCTGCAGTTCCCTTTGTCCATCCGGATCGGTCGTCGGGATCGCATTGATCAAAGCGACGGTATAAGGATGGATCGGGTCGGCAAAGATATCTTCCGAATTACCCAGTTCTACCATGTTGCCTAGATACATGACGCCGATACGGTCTGAAATGTATTTGACGACAGAAAGGTCGTGGGTAATAAAGAGATATGTCAGATCCTGTTTTTCTTTCAGGTCCTGCAGCAGGTTGATGATCTGCGACTGGATCGAAACATCCAGTGCCGAGACAGCCTCATCGCAGACGACGAATTTCGGATTGACCGCCAGCGCTCTGGCAATGGAGATCCTTTGTCTTTGTCCACCTGAGAACTGATGCGGGAAACGGTGCAGGAAGTAAGCCTGCAGACCGCAGTCGTCCATGACCTTCAGGATGTAATCCTGCATACGCGGCGAGTTCTTGCCGAAGATGTTGTGTGCCATCAGACCTTCAGCAATGATCTGGCCGATCGTAAGACGCGGATTCAACGAAGAATACGGATCCTGGAAGACGATCTGCAGATCTCTTCTGAGAAGCCGCATCTCTGAATAATGCAGACGCGCAAGGTCGATACCATTGTCGAGCATCGCATCGTATTTCTTGAACTCTTCGTTATCAAGATAAGGCTTGCGGATCTCTTCGATCACCTTTTTCGCCTCAACGAGCTGTTCATCATAAGTCTTGATATCATTATTGAGTGTTTCGATATTCCTGTCGATGGAAGAAGTATTCTTCTTGTCCACCAGCATATCTTCCCTCTTTGCGCTGAGTTCAGCCAGTTTTTCCGTAGCCTTGCGTCTTTTCAAAGCGATCTCATAGTTGTTTTCATAGGCCTTGGAGACCTCAGAAAAATCATCAAGGATATAAAGTCCGCCGATCAGGTTGCAGATATCGAGAAGATCATCGTTGGCCTTTTTCTTGGCTGCATCGAGCTCTGCGTGTTTGGCATACTGCTGTTCCTCGCTTAAAGCATCGTATTCTTTCTGCAGTTTTTCGTATTCCGCAAGTGCCTTCTGCTGTTCCTGTTTCAACTTATGAAGATTCTTGATCGTCTTCAGATAATACTGGGGAGCGATATCATCCAGTGTCTTGCCGTAATACATCGTGCGGCCGTCCGTCTGTTTGTACAGCTGCAATATAGTTCTGCCAAATGTCGATTTGCCGCAGCCGGATTCACCGACCAGACCGAAAACTTCACCTTCATAGATGTCCAGATCGATCCCATCGTTTGCCTTGACATATAAACCCTTCTTTTTCAAAGGGAAATACTGTTTCAGATTTCGGATACGGAGCAGTACTTTTCTATTTTCTTGTGACATGACGATCCTCCTTCCTAGGGTAGAAGCAACGGATCTGCTGATCCTCGTTGACTTGGACCAGATCCGGTTCCTCATTCAGGCATCGTTCTGTACAGTATTTGCATCGCGGTGCGAATTTGCAGCCTTTCGGCAGATCCAGAGGATGCGGAACGGCACCAGGTATCGATTCAAGTCTCGTATTCGCATCGGTATCCAGACGCGGAATGGAATTGAAAAGGCCTTCCGTATACGGATGCATATATTCCGGATCAGAGAAGATCGTTCTTCTCGGAGACATCTCAACGATCTGACCGCAATACATAACTGCGACATCATCTGCCATCTGGTTGATAACGCCCAGATCGTGCGTGATGAACAGGATCGAAGTGCCCAGTTCCCTCTTGAGTTCGTTCATCAAATACAGGATCTGTGCCTGGATCGTAACATCAAGAGCAGTCGTCGGCTCATCAGCGATCAAAAGCTTCGGCCGGCAAGCCAGTGCCATAGCGATCATGACACGCTGACGCATACCACCGGAAAGCTGATGCGGATACTGTTTCGCTACGACCTCGGGATTCGGAATCTTGACATCAGAAAGGATGTCAACGACCTTGGAAAGAGCTTCCTTCTCCTTCATCCCCTGGTGCAGTATATAGGTCTCGGCGATCTGTTTTTCAACAGAAAAGACCGGATTCAGAGAAGTCATCGGTTCCTGGAATATGACGGAGATCTCGTTGCCTCTGATCTTATACATATCATTGAGAGACATATTGATGAGATCTTTGCCATCGAATGTAATCTCACCGCTGTCGATATAACCATTGGAATCCAGCAGTTTGATGATCGACATTGCTGAAACAGACTTTCCGGAACCGGACTCACCGACCAGACCCAGAGTCTTACCGGCATCGACCGAATAGGAAACGTCATTGACAGCTTTGACGATGCCTCTTTTCGTCTTAAAGAAGGTATGTAAATGTTTAACTTCCAATAGTGCCATAATATTCTCCTACCTTCCTAATGATTTCGGGTCAACTGCATCTCTGATGGCATCACCGACCAGGTTGATGCAGATCGTACAGATACCGAAAATGATCGAAACGAATACCCATTGCCACCAGTATTGCTGGATGACGATGGAGTTGTTTGCGCCGTTAAGCATATTGCCCCATGTCGGAGTCGGAGGAGAGATACCGAAACCGAGGTAACTCAGTGAAGACTCCGTAAGCATACAGGTCGCAAAGCTTAAAGTTGCTTCGACCAGAAGTATAGATAAAACGTTGGGCAGAATGTGCTTGAAGATGATGCTTCCTTCCTTGACACCCATCGCCTGTGCGGCAAGGACGAATTCTTTTTCTCTTTCCGCCAGGATCTGTGCTCTGACCAGACGGCACACACCGGTCCATGACAACAGACCGAGGACCACCATGATCAGATACATACGAAGCTGAACATCGATACGTGAACCGATGATCGCTGAAAGAAGCAACGCAAACGGCAGGAACGGAAGTGAACCGATGACTTCGGCGACCCTCATGATCACCAGATCGACCGTACCACCGAAATAACCTGCCAGTCCACCGGTAACGATACCGATGAACAGCGCGATGACTTCCGCGACAAAACCGACCGTCATCGTCGTCTTGCCGCCATGAACGAGTCTTGTCAGAATGTCTCTTCCAAGGTTATCCGTACCCAAAACATAGCCTTTCAGACCCCAAGTAAGGATCTTTCCTTCCTTAGTGACTGCGTAGTTCTGGAAATAGCCTGAGAAGATCGTATCGATCTGAGCGTCATTCACCGCTTTCGGGACATCCGTCTCACCATGGGCATTGGAACCCCAGGAGATGACATCGCCATTTTCCAGAAGAGCCGTATAATGCCATCTGCCGCCATAGATCTCTACAGGCTTAGAAGACATTTCCGGAACGTTGTTTTCCCCATGCGTACCGTTGCCCCAGAACACGAGCGTACCGTCTTTTTTCAAACCGCACATCGTGTCGGAACTGGCAGCGATATCGATGACATCTTTCTTTAAGGAAGACGGAACATTTGAGAATGCGTTGGCCTTGTAGCCACCGTAAACGACGGAACCGTCATCCAGCAATAAGCAATAATAGGAAGTGGTGATCGCCATCTTCTTGACATGTCCCTGATATTCACTGTGAACATTGACATCGGACATGTTTTCATTGCCCCACAGATAAGCTTCGCCATCTGCCGTGACTGCACCGGAGATCTGATAACCGGCTTCCAGCTGTATGATCTCCTTGGTACCGCGGGTTCTTGAAGGAACCAGCTCACTTGGGATATTGTCCTGTCCTAAACGTGTATTGCCCCAGACATAGACATTGTTTTCATCGTCGACAGCAACGATGTGGTCATAGCCACATGCCAGCATGACGATATTTGCTCTTTGTACTTCCATCGGGACAGCAGATACATTGATAACCTTGGAGATCTTAGTATGACCCCAAGTATAGACATTTCCGTCCGTATCGACACCGGCTCCGAAAGTCGGACCGTTGGAGATATCAGCCACATGCCCCTCAAGTTCCTTGGGGAAAGCCATCATCGAAAGACCGGGAGGCGTGTTGGTCTGTGTATTATCGGATTCGCCCAGGTTGATAGGCATGAAGATCGGTACGATCGAAACGATCATAAGGATAACGAAGAATCCGATGACACCCGTCATTCCCAGACGATTGTGCAGGAAATTGTCAAACATCATCTTGGAAGGAGACTGAATCTGTTCTTCCGCAAGGATATCGACCGCTTCATTGCGATTCCCGAACAGTCTTTGAATCAAAGAAGTTTTCTTTTTTTCAGACATCTTCATTCTCCTTTCTACTTATCGATCCTGACACGCGGATCAACGAAACCGTAACTCAAGTCTGTGATCAAAGCTCCGACAAGAGAAACGACCGTATAGAACATCTGCATCGCCAAAGCGAGATCATAGTCGTGGTTGTTCAAAGCCTTTATATATAAGGAGCCCATGCCGTTGAGACCAAAGGTATTTTCAATGATCAACGATCCGGAGAAGATACCTAAGAACCAGCCAATAACGATACCGATGATCGGGAGCAGCGCATTCCTCCATGCGTGGGAGTAGATAACTGTCTTTTCATGAACACCTTTCGCTCTTGCTGTCTTGATATGATCCATCGACAAGGCATCGATCATAGCGGCACGGACATATCTTGTCATGCCGCCCAAAGATCCGAAAGTCATAACGATCAAAGGCAGGCAGAGGTAGTAGAGCCTGTCAATATAGAATTTAAAGCCGGTATAAGTCGCACCCGGAGTACCCATACCGGATACCGGGAACCATCTTAAAATGACCGCAAATACGAAAATAAAGACCAGTGCGATGATATAGGTCGGAATGGAATAACCGACGATCGTCAAAACCTGGGTGAAGTTATCGAATTTCCCGCCCTTGTGTACCGCACAGTATATTCCAAGCGGTATCGTTATTCCTAAAGCGAGTATCGTCGCAAAGATATTGATAAATATCGTATTCTTGATAGGTTCCTTTACGACCTCCACGATATCTCTCTTAAAGTAATTCGAATAACCGAAATAACCCTCAAGAATTCCCTTGAGGTTACCCTTTCTATCCTTGGACAAGCCCATCCAACGGGCATAACGGACGACGATCGGATCATCAAGACCCATCTCTTCACGCAATTCTTTGTATCTGGCTTCATATTCCGCAGGCTTCAATGTCGTTTTGATGCCTTCCAGTTCCATTCTGGCAGGATCCTGCGGGATCAGGTTATACAGACAGTACATCAGAAAAGAGACCGTAAAGAATACGACGACCATATATCCT
>CADBND010000046.1 GCA_902795875.1 uncultured Erysipelotrichaceae bacterium | reverse complement strand
GATCATCAATATCGCCAGAGTCATGGCCGGTTTCAGTTATGGCAAGGCAGACATATTGCGCAAGGCGATGTCTAAGAAGAAACTGTCGGAGCTTGAGAAGCTGCACAACGATTTTATTGACGGCTGTATCGCCAACGGGTATCAGAGGGATGTAAGTGAGAGGGTCTACGCATTGATCCTGGAATTTGCGAATTACGGCTTCAACAAATCGCATTCGATCGCCTATGCTTATGTGGCTTATCAGCTGGCTTATCTCAAGGCGAATTATCCTTTATATTTCTACAAAGCACTGCTCAATGGCGTGACGGGATCGCAATCTAAAACTTATGACTATATCTCCGAATGTCTTTCCATATCTGTTAAGGTCAAGGGCATCAGCATGAATACGTCGGATACTTCCTACGTCATTAAAGACGGGGCGATAATCATGCCTTTCGGTATATGCAAGGATGTCGGCTCGATCTCCGCAAACAAGATCGTTGAGGAGCGCATCGAGAACGGTCCTTTCAAGGACTATGTCGATACGGTAAGAAGACTGATCTTAAAGGGCATAGAAAGAAATGTCATCGAAAATCTGATCTATGCGGGCGGCTTTGATGAATTCCGGCATTCGCGTCATACGATGATCGAATCGCTGAACAACGTGATCATGTATGCCAACGCGCATAAGGGAGAGATCTCCCTGATGCAGGACTACGATGATGCGCCGATCATTGAGGAATTGCATGACGACGTCATGATCTCGGCAGAGAACGAGAAGGATGTTCTGGGATTTTATTTCACGTTCAATCCCATCACAGCCGTCAAGAAAAAATACGGAATACAGACGGATAATCTGTATAATTTATCTGTAAGCAAGGGGAATGTGGAAGGCTTCGGTCTGATCAAGAGGGTGAAGTCTTTACGGACGAAAAAAGGGGATATGATGGCTTTTGTCGATCTGGTAGATGATATGGGCCAGCTTTCTCTGGCGGTGATGCCGAAAACTTATGCGGTCTATTCTTCACAACTTGTGAAGGGGAAATATGTCCACTTTGAAGGAAAAATGGAAAAAGAGACTTCCTGTCTTGTCAGGAATATGCAGATACTGTAGAAGGGAGAACCATGAAGATACTTATCGTCGATGATGAAATCAAGATCAGGGAAGTGGTTTCCGAATACGCCAAGGCCATGGGCTATGAATGTGATCAGGCCAGCAACGGCTTGGATGCGGTAGAAAAGGTCAAAAACGGAAATTACGACTGTGTCATACTCGATATCATGATGCCGGAACTGGACGGTTTTTCGGCATGTCGGAAGATCAAAACTATGAAGGATGTTCCGGTGATCATGCTTTCAGCGAGGACGGAAGAAGACGATAAGCTTTTCTCTTTCGATATCGGTGTGGATGATTATGTCACGAAACCGTTTTCTCCAAAGGAACTGATGGCCCGCATCAAAGTGGTCTGTGAACGCAATTCTTCCCGCTCCAATGAGAAGTTTGTTTTCGGCGGACTGGTCATCGATGTGGATGGCAGAAGCGTCAGCGTGGACGGAAACAAGGTGACTCTGACTCCGAAGGAACTGGATCTTCTGATCTATCTGGCGGAAAACAAGAATATCGCTATCGGCCGGGACAAGCTGTTATCAGCAGTGTGGCAGACCGATTACTACGAAGACGACCGTACGATCGATACGCATATCAAGATGCTCAGAAAGGACCTTGGACCGTATGCGGGACATATCGTGACGGTGAGAGGTATGGGATACAAGTTTGAAGTTTAATTTCAAGGGAATAAGGTTTTCGACCTGGCTGTACTTTCTGGGATTCTCAGTATCCATCATGTTACTGCTGGGTTTTCTTTTGGTCGTATTGATCAAACCTTATTACCGCAACGACCGTATCAAGACCATCGATGTGATCTCGGCGACGATGGAGTCGCTTCTAATCAATGACGACATCAAGGAAAAGGATATCGAATCTGCCGCCCGAACAGTCATCGGAAACAATGTCTGTGCGATCATCTACAACGAGAACGGAAAGGATATCTATTCGCCGCCGGATTCTTTGGGTCAGCTGTGTATGTTGGATAAGCAGATCAGTATCGGTGAGGAATTGTTCATAATCAAGAATGAACCGGAAAAGATGATACAGATCATCAAAGGCGAGAATCCTTTTTCTTATACCCTGTATTCACAATACACCGATCTGGAAATGCTTCTGTATGGCAAACAGATCCGAAGCAATCTGGCAAACTACTATCTGATCATGAATACACCGCTGGAACCGGTGGAATCCTACATCGATTTCATATTGAATCAGTATCTCTATATTGCAGCGATCGTGATCTTTATCGCTTTGATCGTGGCACTGTTTTTGGCGAGAAGGATCTCAAGGCCGATCATCCGGATGAAGGATGAGGCCAATAAACTGGCACAGGGCGATTATGACGTGCACTTTGAGACCAAGTCTTTCTCCGAGATCGAGGATCTGGCTACGACATTGGACGATGCGACAGAAAAGCTTTCCAAGATCAACGATCTGCGAAAAGACCTGGTCGCCAATGTCTCACACGATATCAAGACACCGTTAACGATGATACAGGCGTATGCCGAGATGATCAAGGATATTTCCGGTGATGATCCGATCAAGAGGAACGAACACCTCGATGTCATCCTGGAAGAGACTGAGTACCTTAACAAACTGGTCACCGATATGTCGGAACTTTCTAAACTACAATCGGGAGTGATCGAGATCAGCCGGGATAACTTCGATCTCAAGGAATGTACGGAAAGGGTGATCATGCTGCTGTCAAAGATGATCGCGGAAAAGGATATCGATCTGAAACTGGATGCGGATGACTGTTTCGTTTATGCTGATGAGATCAAGATCTCACAGGTCATATACAATTTCCTTTCCAATGCTTTAAAGTATTCCGATCCCGGTACGAAGATACGTATCAATATCCGTTCTGATGAGGAAAAGGTAAGGGTGGAAGTGATCGATAATGGAAACGGTATCTCGCAAGAGGCTTTACCTTACATATGGGACCGTTATTACAAGGTCGACAAGAACTTCAACCGTTCCGTCAATTCATCCGGTCTGGGACTGGCGATCGCCAAGGCGATCCTGGAGGCACATAAGGCGAGATACGGAGTGGAATCCAAACTGAATGAAGGATCGACCTTCTGGTTTGAACTGGACAGAGACTATGAAGAAGAGTGATTATCTCAAACTCACCGATTTTGATTTTTCACAGGAAAACATTCCCTACAAGGTGAATTCCGATACAGTCGTTCTGGGGTCTTTCCTTGACCGGATGAAAGGAAAGAGCGTTTTGGATATCGGAACCAACAGCGGAGCACTTCTTTTGTATGCCTTCCGGCAGGGTGCGGGTCACCTTGTCGGTGTGGACATCCATAAGGATGCTCTGGAACTTGCGAAGATCAATCTGGATTGTTATACACATGATCACGAACTGATCTGCGGCCGCATTCAGGATCTCGATATCGGTACTTTCGATGTCGTGATATGCAATCCGCCTTTTTTTGAGATGAACAATGTCACGCAAGATCCTTATCTGAAAGAGGCGATGTTTGAAGAATCCCTTCCACTGGAAGACCTTTTTCTCTGTTTCCGGAAGACTATGAAGGCCAACGGGGAGGCATATCTGATCTATCAGGCTGATCGCTTTCCGGAAGTATATGAGATGTGCAAGAAATGTAAACTCAAGATCATGAAGATGGCCTTCGTTCATGACATCCATTCAACTCACGCCTTGCGGGTCGTATTGAAGCTGAAGATCGGCCCGATGTCCAAACTGAAGGTCTACGATCCGATCATTCTCGACAGCGGGGAGTTTCTGAACATACGGGACGCGAAAAAGTGAAAATTCCATTGAAAAACAGGTCTTGTTCTGCTATGATACTTATGTTGTAGTCCCTCCTTAGAGGGGATTATAACCGCTCAGAAGAGGTTTAAAGCATCTTTGGATCACCTTAATGGCGAGTCTGAATCTAAATAAAGGAGGTGCACTATGTACGCAATCATCGAGACCGGTGGCAAACAGCTGAAGGTCGAAGAAGGCCAGACGATCTATGTCGAAAAACTGGATGTAGAAGAAGGCAAGAACTATGTATTTGACAAAGTCGTTGCATTGGAGAACGGCAGTCTCACTTTAGGTACTCCATATGTTGAGGGTGCCAAGGTCAGCTGCAAGGTCGAAAAGCAGGGCAAAGCTAAGAAGATCCTTATCTTCAAATACAAGTCCAAGTCCGGTTCTACCAGACGTAAACAGGGCCATCGTCAGCCATACACTAAGTTGACTGTTGAAAAGATCGGCTGATGATCAAAGCGATATTTGAACACGAGGACGGTCTCTATCGATCCCTGGATGTAAGCGGTCATGCGGAGTTCGGCGAATTCGGTGAAGATCTGATCTGTGCTTCAGTCAGCTCGATCATGTTTGGTTTCATGAACGCGCTCGATGCCTTGAAAGAGGATGTGGAGATCGTACAGGAAGAAAACAGGATCATCATCAGAGATCACAGCGATTCGAAAGTGGTCCAGGACTACTTCGAATTGGTCATAACGCAGATGAAAACGATCGAAGTCTCCTATGGGGATTTCATCAAAGTAGAAAGGAAGTAAAACACATGAAATATGTATTGAATATTCAGTTCTTCGCTTCGAAAAAAGGTGTTGGTTCGACTAAGAACGGCCGTGATTCGCATTCAAAACGTCTTGGTGCGAAACTGGCAGATGGACAGTTTGCGACAGCGGGTTCTATCATCTACCGTCAAAGAGGTACGAAGATCCATCCGGGTGAGAATGTCAAGAAGGGCGGAGACGATACGTTATTCTGTCTGGTCGACGGTGTCGTGAAATACGAACATCTCGGCAAGGATAAGACAAAGGTATCCGTTTACCCTGTAGCTTAATCTCATAAGGAATCAAGGCCCTTTACGGGGCCTTTTTAAAACATTATGCAATTCATAGACAAGGTAAAACTAAAACTCAAAGCAGGAAACGGCGGTAACGGTATCGTCGCTTTTAAGCGTGAGAAATACAATCCACTCGGCGGTCCTTCGGGAGGTGACGGAGGAAACGGCGGTTCGATCATATTCAAGGTCGATACCAACAAATCCACGCTTCTGGATCTGCGCTATTCCAAGATGATCCGGGCACAGGATGGTGAAAACGGTAAGGGCAACAGCATGTACGGTGCTTCCCGGGACGATGTCATCGTGAAGGTACCGCTCGGTACGATCGTGAAGGACATCGCTTTGGATGAAGTCATTGCCGATCTCAATACCCTGGATTCACAAGTGGTGATCTGTCAGGGTGGAAAAGGTGGAAAAGGAAACTACCATTTCAAATCTTCCCGCAACAATGCACCGGATTTTTGCACTCTGGGTACACCTGGCGAAGAAAGAGATGTCATCATCGAACTCAAGCTGCTAGCGGATGTTGGACTGGTAGGACTTCCTTCCGTTGGAAAATCAACGCTTCTTTCCGTCGTGTCCAATGCCAGACCGGAGATCGCGGATTATCCTTTCACGACTCTGAAACCGCAGCTTGGCATGGTGAAGGTAGGGGATTCCTCTTTTGTCATGGCGGATCTTCCGGGTCTGATCGAAGGTGCTTCGGAAGGAAGAGGACTGGGTCATGAATTCCTGAAACACATCGAACGCTGCCGTCTGATCATCCATGTCCTGGATATGGGACATGAAGATCCGATCAACGATTTTGAAGTGATCAATGAGGAATTAAAGAGATATCCGGGCAATCTCGGTGACAGACCACAGATCGTCTTAGCCAACAAGATGGATCTCGATAACGCAGAAGAAAATCTCAAAGCTTTCAAGGAAAAGTATCCCGATATCGAAGTCTTTGAAGCGATCACGCTGATCAACGAAGGACTGATGCCGGTATTGTACAAAGCCAATGAGATGTTGAAGGAACTTCCGCAGTTCCCGTTATACGATACACACAAGACCGATACGAAGGTCGTATATAAATACGAAGAGCCTAAACAGTTCGATATTTACAATGAAGGAAACGGCGTCTGGCGTATCGAAGGAGACAAGATCGAACGTCTGTTCCTCAATACGAATTTCCAGGATGATGATTCCGTATTGCGTTTTTCCAGAGCACTTTCAAAGATGAAGGTCGATGAAGCACTTAGGGAAAGAGGCTGTAAAAACGGCGATCAGGTATTCATTCACGATTACAGTTTCGACTTTATGGATGAAGATGAGTGAAAGACTCATCTTTTTTCTTGTTTGAATGTAAACGTTTTCAATTCTTTTCTATAAGTAATATAATAATATCTAGGGGAAGTATGTCCCCGGGAGGAAAAAATGAAAAAGTTTTTTAAACTGCTCATGGTCGCTCTTATGACCCTTTGCCTGGTCGCATGTTCAGGCGGCGGTAACGAAGGCGGCGGCGAAAGCGAACCTGCTGCCAGCAATGATCTGGTCATCTATTCGCCGAACTCTGATCCGCTGATCGAAGTCGCATATACGTTTGGTGAAAAGTACGGTATCAATGTCGAAGTTATTTCTGCCGGTACCGGTGAGTGCCTTGAAAGGATCGGCGCTGAAAAGGAGAATCCGCAAGGCGATGTCATGTACGGCGGTATGAACTATGCCAACTCATTTAATGAGGAATACGTTCCTCTGTTCGAAGAGTATGTCGCTGCAGGCGATGAAAAACTCCCCGAAGCTTACCGCAATTTCAACAATATCACTACACACTACTGCCTCGATGGTTCCGCAGCTTTACTGGTAAATATCGAACAGTACGAGAAGCTTGGCCTCAACATCGACGAATTCGATTCTTATGAAGACCTCTTACAGCCTGAATTGAAGGGCAAGATCGCCATGGGCGATCCGGCCAACTCTTCAAGTGCCTGGGCTGAACTCACCAATATGCTTCTGGTCAAAGGTGATGAACCGTACGACGAGAAAGCTTGGGAATGGGTCGATTCATTCATTAAGAACCTTGACGGTGTCATGCTTTCATCTTCTTCCGCTATCTACAAGGGAACTTATGAAGGCGAATACGTTGTAGGTGTGTCTTATGAAGATCCGTGTGTCGGTCTTCTGGTCGACGGAGGCGGTGACAAAGTCAAACTGGTCTATCCTTCTGAAGGCGCTGTATGGCTTCCTGCCGGTGTTGCGATCATCAAGAACGCTCCGCATATGGAAAACGCCAAGAAGTTCGTTGACTGGTTGATTTCTGATGAAGGCCAGGCAGAAGTTGCTAAGACCACTGCACGTCCTGTCAATCCGGCTATCTCCAACACCGCAAAGGAAATGACTCCGTTTGCCGACATCAACGTCGTTTACGAAGACATGGCTCTCTGTGGCTCGAACAAGAAAGCTTGGCAGGCACGCTGGACTGAAATGTTCAACGCAGCACAGTAATCTGCAAGACAATATAATTCATTACAAGTGAGGTTGGAAATATGAGTGTAAACATCAAGATTCGCGACGCCGTTAAGAAATACGGCGATAATACGATAATTTCTGACTTATCACTGGATATCAAGGAGGGTGAGTTTTTCACCCTTCTTGGTCCATCTGGATGTGGTAAG
>CADBND010000045.1 GCA_902795875.1 uncultured Erysipelotrichaceae bacterium | reverse complement strand
TTGGGACGGTACTCCTTCTTGTTGATCATATGATTGAAATGCTTGCGATCGATATTGGCCTTCTTATACACCTGCGGATCGCTGAGATCCTTCTCTTTGATCAGACGGGCAAGACATTCCGAAAAAGACTCATCCGGCTCAAAAGAAGGGATCTTCGCACTGTATGAGATCTCGGAAAGCTGCTGGTCTTTTTCTTCCCGATAGGCATGTTCGCTCTTCCTATTTTCTTTTCTGCTCTGAGACTTTCCATAGAACAGTTCTGCATCCTCATCTCTGGGAACATAATTGCAGGTCGCATGTTTACGTGCAGCCTTTCTTTCCAGATAATCCTTTATGTCGGCATACAGCTTTCGGGCATCATCGAACGATTCCTTGTCGTAGACAAGCAGAAAGACGTTCATCTCGTTGTCTTCCAAAAAAGCGGTGATCGTATCGCTGGCGATACGTAAAGCCCTTCCTTTGGGGAAAGAGAATGTCCCCGAAGAGATCAAAGGAAAGACGACGGACTCCAGATCCAGCTTCTTTGCCTCTTCCAGACAGTTGCGGTAACAGTCCGCCAGGATCTTTTCCTCATCATGCAGACCATCGATATAAACAGGACCCCGCGTATGAATGATGTAACGGTAATTGATCAGATCATAGGAATCCGTAACGACCGCATCGGCTTCTTCCAAAGGAAAAAGAGTCGAACACTCCTCATTCAGACCCGGACCTGCTGCTTCATGAATGATCGCATCACATCCCCCCGTTCCTGAAAAGAAACGGTCTGTCGGATCGACGATCGCATCCGCACGCATCATCCGGATATCATTTCTGCTTATCTGTAACGGCATATCTTTCCTCTAAAACTTCTTCCCGCATTTGGGGCAGTATTGAAAATCTTCCCACGTTTCATATCCGCAATAGGCACATATATGATGACCGTTCTTCTGAGCGGAAGAGATCTTTTTCAGATCCTCACTTCGCAAACGGACATCTTCTCCATATTCGATCATCTGACCAAGTTCAGGATCAAGCTCATAAAGGGTGTGACAGCAGCTGCTCTCCACATAATATCTTCTGTTCCATTTGAATACCGGCAGAAAGAAAAGATAAAGGACCGTGTATACGACAAAAACACTGTAACGTCCAAACTGTCCGCATTCATCGCAGGTGATCACCTGATTGAAATCCAGTTCCTCTCTTCTGTCCGAAACACCTATCAGAAAAAACATTGCGTCTCCTCAATTAACAGTATATACAAATTCTATATAAACGATCATCCGCGGGCCTTGATCAGGTCTAAGAAACGGTAATAGAAATCACCCGTCGTACCGAAACTGTCTTCCGCGGAAGACTTGCAGTTGAGTTTACTGTAGACAAAGCTGATCGGATTGCACAGCAGATCGCTTTGCGGATTGCACAGACAGGGATACTTGTATTTCTTCGTCCTGTCCCAGTCATAACCGGCATTCAGGACCGTATCGTTCAGCATCAATTCGCCAAGCTTGCTGCCAAGATACATTGCCAGTAAGATCAGTTCCTTCTCGTTTCCCTCTTCATCCTTGATGCTGCGGATATAATTGATCAGCTGATCGATCCGATACATGTCATCACCGATCGGTTCACCCAAAGCCTTGACTGCGATCTCATCGGCCTTTTTGGCCATCTTGTCGCTGTCAAAACCCGGAACATAGTTCTTGCCCTTATGTGCCTTGAAATACTCGGCCTTCTTCTTCACATTTATGCATAAAGGCAGATCTCTGTTATCCACCTTTCTGTTTTCGATATCGTAATTCAGGGAAGATATCAGCATGTCCAGATTCGTGATCGTAGACATGCCCTCCATCGGCATCATAAGATCATCCATATCGATATCCGGATATCTCTTCTTGATCAATGCATCTTCTTCGTTTGTCAATCTAAGTCTGTTCCCCATATCTGCCTCTTCAAAAGAACATTTCTATTATAGCGCAAAACCTCTTTTTTTCTACTTTGTCCAAAAGAAAAAAGCCTGCATACGCAGGCCATAGTCTAAAGCGTGATATTCAGCACGTTCATCCCGAACGTCGTCTGATAGTTCATTTCCTTCGCGATCTTGGAAACGAGCTTGATCCCGACATTCTTGAACGGATCGTCATTCTCATACATCTCCAGTTTGGAATGCGGATCAAAAGGCACGCAGTTGTCCCTGAGACGCAGACGGACGCTCTTGTCTTCCTCTACACAGGCAAAGACATCGATCGTATGGGACTTATTATCCTTGGTGAAACCGTGTTCGACGATATTTCCAGCCATCTCTTCCATACATAAGCCCGCCAGCATGCTTCGCCTTTTATCCACACCGTTCTCCAGACAGTAATCCTGTATCCTCTGGGCAACATTGACCACCTCCGGGATCTCCCTGATGGAGATCGAATACTTGCTGGAAGCATCAAGCTGCTTATCGAGATAAAGCATATCGTCGAGATCTTTTGCCAGAGCCTTCTTTTTCATACAAGCGTAGACATACATGCAGATCAGCGTCACGATCTCAGCGATCATATAGCAGGCAAAGATCGCATTCACGCCAAACACCCTGCTCAATACAGCACAGCAGAAAAGCGGAACGATCAGACAGTTCACGGGATAGAGCATATTGCAGAAAGTGACCCGTCCGAGATTCTGATACACACCCATAAAAGTCAGCGTGAAGATATTGAAAGGAGCTGCCAGATTGTACAGGAAAAGCAGCATCCAGGTCGATTCGATCGCCGCACCCTTGGCACCGAACAGCATCGCGATATTCCGGCCGAAGAAGGTCGCCACACAGATCTTGACCGCACACATGCACAGACCTGTAAAGATCGTGAACTTCATCAGATCCTTCAAAGAACGCACGTCCTTCTCTCCAATAAAGACACTTGCCAGCATCGACAGTGTGGAACCAGCACCGACATTGAGACAGTCAAAGAAACAGTCACACGATCCAAGTATCGCCAAAGCATTGACTGCACTGATCCCACCCACAGCCGAAGCATGACTGTTTATGAAGACATTCCTCGTGGAATACATGATCCCCGCCAGAGAACCCGGCGAACCCAGTATCAGCATCTCCTTTATCATGGACATGTCCATATCCTTCATATCGAAACGGACCAGATCCTTATTCATAAGAAGATATACGACCATGAAGCCAACAGTCAGAAAAGTGGAGATCGAAGAAGCTAGCGCCACCATAAACACGCCACCCTTCATAGGACCAACTGCCAACAGGCACAACAAGGCGTTGCTTACCGCAAGGATGACCGGTGCAATAAGGGAGACCGTAGGCTTATTGCACATTTGAAGGAACGTCATCAGACAAGGCATCATCAGTAAAGGCAAGATGCCGATCGCCGTACCCTGGATGAAAAGGACCGTATCGTTCAAAGTCTCGGCATTGGCACCGACGATCCTTGCGATCGGTGAAGAAAACAGAAGGAACACGATCGTCAAAACGACCCCCGAAGAAAACAGCACCAGCATCGAATTGGAAAAGACCGCATTGACCTTTCTTGCCTCTCCCCTGCCCATATATTTGCCGCAAAGGATACCCGAACCGCCGGAAACGATCGTCGCCAGGGAAGCCAGAAGGCTCGATAACGGAGCCGTCAGACCCAAGGCGGCCATCGCCGTCGCACTCAGATTATTGCCTACAATAAGACCGTTTACGATACCGCTGACACCCGATGCCAGCATCAAAAAGATCTGCACCGGCAGAAGTTTCATAAACAGTTCTTTCACATTGCGATTGAATTTCTTATTCATAGACCACCATCCATTATTTTATCAGATCACCACTTCTGTATTGCCACACCGTCAGGGACAGCGATCCTTGAAGTGACATCCCCCACCAAACCATCCTCCAGCCGGAAACAGACGACCTCATTGCTGAAACGGTCCGCACAGATCAGATGATCGCCTTCCAGAACGAAATCACGCGGATGATCACCACCGCAGTCGACGCATTCAAGAAGCTCCATTCTGTTCGCATCGATCACAGAGATCACGTTCTCGAAACGCGTGGAAGCATAAAGGTACCTTTCATCCTTACTCATCCGCAAGGCTGCCGAACCCTTTTGGTGCGTCTTTCCATCCTTCAGTACACCCGTCGAAGCCACGATCTTCCCTTTCGAAAGATCGATCTTGAAAAGTTCATTCGACAGTTCGCTCAACACATAGAGAAAGCGGTGTGCCCTGTCAAAGACACCGTGTCTGGGACCGCTCCCTTCCGGAAAAGAGATCCATCCCTTTTCCTTCAGATCGAAGTCATAACACATGATCCTGTCCAAGAAAAGACAGGGAACCATAATGGTATCCTCGTGGAAAAGGATCTGATGACAGCCACCCTTATCCTTGATCAGGATCGTATTGAGATGTTTCAGTTCCCCGTTATCGTATTCCAGCAGCGAAAAAGTGCCGAGATGATAGTTTGCAGTGTAGATCCTGTTTCCCTTTCCCGCGATATAGCAGGAACCCTTTTCTTCGATGACTTTTTCTGCCACGATCCTTCCCGAACGGTCGATCAAAGCGACAGCTCCTTTTCCATCGACCGTACAAAGGCTTGCCAAAAAATCACCGAACACACAAAGGTATTTCGGATCGCCTATCGTACAGAAAAGTTCAGGATCATACATCTTTCCGTCTTCATACGAGAAGCGGTAGATCCCCTTGCCATCCTTGTCGGTATAGGTACCGACATAAAAGGACTCTTTCATTTAGTTTTTGGCAGCGACTGCCTCGATCTCCACAAGAGCACCTTTGGGAAGTGCAGCGACCTCAAAACAGATACGAGCCGGCGCATCCTTTTCAAAGAAAGTGCCGTAGACTTCATTCATATCAGCGAAATCGGACATATGCTGCAAAAGGACGGTCGTCTTGATCACATCATGCATCTTCAGTCCTGTTTCTTCCAGGATATGACAGATGTTGGTGAGAGACTGCCTCGTCTGTTCCCGCACGCCTTCTACCAGATCACCCGTTGCCGGATCGATCGGTAACTGACCCGATACGAACACCAGGCCTTCTGTCTCAATTGCCTGCGAATAGGGACCGATTGCAGCCGGTACCTTAGAACTAGCTAAAACTCTTTTCATCTATCTTTACCTTCCTTTACTCATTTATCATCCGGATCGACTCAATGACCGGCCTGTCTTCAACCGCAATACTGCCTTTGTCATCGATTGGCTTTGCATCCTTTGCGATCTGTTTCACGATCTCAAGACCATTCGTGACCTTTCCGAAAGCAGCGTAACTTCCATCGAGCCAGTTTCCATCGCCCACCATGATGAAGAACTGTGACGTAGCCGAATCGGGATCAGGAGTCCTGGCCATGGACAGTACGCCTTCCGTATGCTTCAGATCATTCTTGAAGCCGTTATCGGAAAACTCACCCTTGATCTTAGCGACCTTTCCTTCCGTATCCATGCCGCCCTGTATCATGAAACCGTCCATGATCCTGTGAAAACAGTTTCCGTCATAGAAGCCCTCATTGACCAGATTCACGAAATTCTCCACCGTCACCGGCGCAATATCGGGATAGAGCTCTACATCCACCGTTCCGTAATCCTTTATCACGATCTGTGCCTTCAGCACGTTTTCACTTAAGACTTCTTCCTGTTTCTTATCCGTCTTCGTACATGCGCACAGACAAAGCAACATCAATACTACTAAGATCTTCTTCATTTCTCATCCTCTCCAAACAGATGCCTGTACATGATCTCAGGCCGATCTATGAAACTCTTCGTGATCTTGTAATGATCGCTTTGATCATAACGCATCTTCCTTATCCCGGTATCGGAAAACTCAAAGATATCCGCATCCGGATAAGTCATCAGGATAGCCGAATGGGTCGAAATGATGAATTGTGAATCATCTTCCACCAGATCATGGATATGGATCAGCAGTTCCATCAGCCTTGTCGGCGAAAGCGCCGCCTCAGGCTCATCCAGCAGATAAAGACCCTTGCCACGAAAACGGTTCTTCACCAAAGCCAGAAAACTCTCCCCATGTGAACGCTTATGTAAAGACTTTCCGCCATAGCTGTTTTTCGTCAGCAATCCGTCATAATCGACATCCTCGATATAGCTCGCGACATTGTAGAAACTCTCCGCTCTCAGAAAGAAACCGTCTTTCGGATATCCGGTCTTGGCGATCATCAGATGTTCGTACAGATCGGAATGGGTATCCCGTGTCGAAAAAGAAAAGTTTCTCGAACCCCCTTCCGGCGCAAAACCGCAATAAGTCGCGATCGCCTCGAGAAGTGTCGACTTGCCCGTACCGTTTTCACCGATAAAGAAAGTCACCGGCTTCTTGAAATAAAGCCCCTCCTTCTCGACATAGGAGATCGCCGGGATATGGGAATAATAACTTTCCTCATCGAGGTCCTTATCGATCGAAATGTTTCTGATGTATATCGTATTCATCCTGAATTAATAATATCATTAAAAAACATATCCCATCAGGATATGTCTATAAGATATGGTCATAAATGAAGTGTGCGAAACCGTCATCCTTGGCCTCATATTCGCTGATGCAGTCGGCAACAGCCTTGGTATCATCCGTCCCGTTCAGCATACATACGCCCAGACCTGCACCCTCGATCATCTCATTGTCGTTGGTCGTATCGCCAAACGCAGCGACCTCTTCGATCGGAATGCCATGCCTGTCGCAATACACCTTCAGTGCATAGAACTTATTTACCTGAGCCGGCATGAACTCCATCGCACCCGGAGAAGTCCGCGTCAGCCTTACAGCACCACCTGTCTTATCCAGGATCGGAGCGAAATGTTCATACATCTCAACCATCCGCTCATCCGGAACATTGATCAGGATCTTGGATGTCTTCTTTTCATACATCTCGGAAAGATCCTTTGCGACCCGGAACTTGCGGTGATTGGAAGAACGCAATCCCTTGAGCCTTTCGTTCTCCTTGGAAAACAAAGTGATCCCATCCACATAAATGTGGGAATCCAGTCCCAGACGGTCGATCTCTTCGATGATGATCCGGATATTCTCCCTCTCGATCTCAAAAAAGACCTCGTTTTTCTTTGTCTGCTCATCATAAAGAGAAGCACCGTTGAGTCCGATATAGAAATCGAATACTCTGCCGATGTTCCACATTTCGGGATAATGCATCAGATCCGTATACGCTCTGCCCGAAGCCAGACCGAAGTGATAACCTCTGTCGATCAGGTCTCTGATTGCATTCGCATTGGCATCCGATATCGTGCTGCCATATGCCCATGTCAGTGTCGCATCGATATCACAGGATACGACTTTGATCTTCCTTTTTTCGCTCACGACATGTATTGTACCATCAAAAACTGCTTTTTCAGTCATCATTTGTATCCATAATGATACATTTTTCAGACTAATCCCGGAAATGACC
>CADBND010000044.1 GCA_902795875.1 uncultured Erysipelotrichaceae bacterium | reverse complement strand
TCCATTTTAATAAAAAAGACTTCGGATTATATAACAGAAGTCTTTGTTTGAATGAATTATGTTCGCTTATTTACACTATGCTCTGTAAAACGGGATCTTTCTTTTTTTCGATAAGTCCATTGCGGAACTTATATATCAGACAAAAGAAGAATATCCGCAAGGGATATTTCTGGATCTTATCTTAAGCTTCTTCGATTTCGAAACGGTTGTTGTCAGCTTCGCCCATGGAAGTCAGCAGCTCGATCACGGTGTTCGCAGCTTTTTCAGAGACATATGTCTTGGCGCCGGCTTTGTCCGGAGAACTTATGAAGTGTCCTTCTTTTTTAGAAACCTTACCGACATAACCTGTCTCGTTACTGTAGATGTTGATCCATTTCAGATTACATTTCATTTTTGTTTTACTCCTTAATTCAATACCTTGATGCGATAGGTATCCATTCATACCCATCAATAAGGATTGTAACACAAAAAATGTCAGTCGATGCTAATTTGGCTCTGAAACAAAAAAAGCAGATCTTCTGATCTGCAGGATAATACTCTGTCTTATTTGAACAGACTGGAGAACTCCGCAAAGATGTTCTCATCTTTTGGACTTGTGGGAACAGCAATCTCCGACGATGTTGTTTTCCAGTATTCACACATGTCATTTATGAAATCGATCTTCAACGATTCATTAATGGCTCCGGATTCTTCCGATTTCACTCCGGCCATTTTTAACTCGTAATTCTTGATGAATTCCAGCATCCGCCATTCCATCTGATGACGGTTACGCAGATGGCGGTACCACGTTTCGTAATACTGTCTTACTCTGATGTATTTGTTCAGAAGATATACGAAGATCAGCGGAACCAGTATCACGACATAGAGGTAAGTGTCATTCCACTCGCTCTGTTTGAAATACTCTTCTTTTACATACAGCAAATATAAAGTCAGGAAAGGAATGCATAAAACGATAAACAGGTCGACAAGCTTAAAAAAGTAGTATCTGTGCTTGTTGTTATCCTCTTTGTATTTCTCATACTCATAGGTCTGGATGAACATTCCGAAAAACTTTTGGAAGAAGGAATCTTTCTCATCAGACCCCGATCCGTTTTCCGAAGCCTCCCAGACCTTCTTGAAATATTCAAAAAGATCACTCTTGATCGATTCTTTCTTTCTGATCCCGAAGCATCTTTCACAGACCACGATCAGAATGATCACGATAAACGGGATGAGCGCATTTACGATTAAGAATCTGTTATTCATCTATTTACCTCTCGTTCGTGTAGGATAAATCTCTGTTTTTTCATTTTTACAAAACACCGCAACTTTCAAATGACGGCGTTATTTCTCATTTCATTTTAATAGAAAGTGTCTGTTTTGTGAACTTCGTTCATAAACAAAACTCCGGGCTTACAAGCCCGGAGCAGTATTATCTTTGATCTTTCATCTGATAAGGTATGGGACTGCCTACGCTTTGATCAGCGATTCCAGAGTCTCGAACAGGGATTCCGGATCGACCGGTTTGGACAGGTGGGCATTCAGTCCTGCCTGCAGGCTCCTTTGCACATCTTCATCAAAGGCGTTGGCCGTCAAGGCAATGATCGGAATACTTTGGGCATCCGCTCTGTCAAGAGCCCGGATCGCCTTGGTCGCCTCAAGGCCTCCCATGACCGGCATACGCATATCCATCAGGATCGCATCATAGTATCCTTCCGGACTGTTCGCAAATTTATCCAAAGCGATCTGTCCGTTCTCTGCAACCTCCGTATCGATCTGTCTTGCGGAAAGTACCATTTCCATGATCTCCGCATTGATCTGTACATCCTCTGCCAGCAGGATCCTCCTGCCTTCCAGATCAGCCTTGGAAGCCAGAAGCAGTTCGTTCTTCTTCTTGAAAGCCGCTTTGAATTCATCCATGACTGTACCCGCAAACAGAGGTTTCGGAACGAAGCTGTCCACGCCGGCATCTCTTGCCTCATCGACGATGTCGTCCCAGTTGTAGGAAGTCAGGATGATGATCGGCGTTTCGTTTCCTACGATCTCCCGGATCTTTCGGGAAGTCTCGATCCCATCCATTTCCGGCATCTTCCAATCGTCCAGTATGAGATCGTAATCATCTCTCCTGTGATGGCGGGTCCTGACCGCTTCGATCGCCTTAAAGCCGCTTTCCGCACTCTCACAGCTGATCCCCAGCTGTCCCAGTACGAGACTCGCATGTTCGCAAGCGATCGGATCGTCATCGATGACCAGTACGCTCAGATCGTGCGGGTCGATCTCGTTTCCGTTTTCATCAAAGTGTCTGTGCTCTGATTCGCCCAGTGTCAAGGTGACTGTGAAAGTCGTACCTTTGCCTTTTTCACTTTCCACGTCGATATTGCCATGCATCAGGGAAACGATATTTTTGGTTATCGGCATGCCCAAACCCGTCGAACCCAACGCATTAGCAGCAGAAGAATCCTCCTGTGTGAAGGCATCGAACAGATGCGGCAGATACTCCTTGCTCATACCAATACCGGTATCCTTGAAAGTGAAACGTAAGGTCTGTTTCCTGTCGAAATTGGCGACATCCTCGATCGTGAAATAGATCTGTCCGCCGCTTGGTGTGAATTTCACCGCATTTCCCAGGATATTGATCATCACCTGGCGCAGCTTCATCTCATCGCCGATATAGTAGTCGTCGACCGAGCCGTTTACGCGGCACTCATAATCGATGTCCTTTACCCTGCACTGACCGCTTATGATCGTATTGATTTGAGCGAGAGCCTTCGCGAACGAAAACTCCTCATTTTTTACTGTCATGCGCCCTGACTCGATGCGGCTCATGTCGAGAATGTCGTTGATT